>JBBIUF010000076.1:0-19968 GCA_037440365.1 Chloroflexota bacterium | reverse complement strand
CAACGAGCGAATTGGGGATTGCTTCGTCGCAATCCTTCGACTCCGCTCAGGATCGTTCCTCGCAATGACAAAAGCAGAACATGGAGATTTTCAATGACGCAATTTGATCCAACCCAACTCTTGCGCCAAGACCAATTGAATATCGAACCGTACGCGGTTTCGCCAGTTTCGCTTGGCGATTTTGATCGCATCCTCAAACTGAGCGCCAACGAAAACCCGTATGGCGCGTCGCCCAAGGTCAATGCCGCGTTCGCCGAGATGCGCCATTGGCATCGCTATTTGTCCCAGGATGAACTGCGTCCCGCGATTGCGCGCTATGTCGGCGTTGACGCATCCAACATCGTGATCACCAACGGCGCGGACGAAGCGATTGACCTGGTTCAGCGGATTTTTCTTTCACCCGGCGACGCGATTGTGGATTGTCCGCCAGCATTCGAAATGTATGCGGCGTTCGCCGGGGCGAATGGCGCGCGCGTCATCAATGCGCCGCGCCGCGACGATTTTTCGCTTGACGTCGAGGCGATCGAGTCGGTCATTGCGAGCGACAAGGTCGCACAGCAATCTCCAATTCGCGATTCGGAGATTGCTGCGCCGTCAAATCCAAAATTGATCTTTGTGACCAATCCCAGCAATCCCGATGGCACGCTTGCCACGCCCGAACAAATCGAACGCCTGCTTGCGTTACCCGCGATCATTGTTTTGGACGAAGCGTATGCCGAGTTCTCCGGCGTGAGTTACGCCGCGCGCGTGCCGACGCAACCGAATCTCATTATCCTGCGCACGTTTAGCAAATGGGCGGGACTCGCAGGGTTGCGCATCGGCTATGCGATTGCGCCCACGCCCATCGCCGACCTGCTCATGCGTGTCAAATCGCCGTATAATATGAACGCGGCGGCGATCCTTGCCGCCAGCGTCTCGCTCGACGACGCAGATTATTTGATGGCGAATGTGCGCCGCATCCTGGTTGAACGCGCGCGATTGTTTGCCGAACTCGCGCGGCTGGAATTTTTGCAACCGCTACCTAGCCACGCCAACTATCTCTTGTGCCGGGTGATCGGACGCGACGCCAAACAAATTCGTAGCGCCCTTGCCGCGCGCGGGATTATGATTCGGATGTTTGCGTTGCCGCGCTTGCAGGATTATATTCGGATCAGCGTTGGCACGCCGGAGCAAGATGCGGTATTGCTAAATGCACTCAAGGAAATTGGCGCATGAGGTAAGGTTGATTGCAGGAGGAAACAATGGAACTGAACGAATTGGAAATTTTTGAAAAGAAAAAAATTGCGCTCGTCGCGCACGATAACAAAAAACGCGATTTACTCGAATGGGCGAAATTTAACAAGGCGTTGTTAGCCGAGCATGATTTGTATGCCACCGGCACTACCGGCATGTTGTTAGAGCAGACCTTGGGCGTCGAGATTCACAAGCTCCAAAGCGGACCACTCGGCGGCGATCAACAAGTTGGCGCGATGATTGCCGAAGGCAATGTTGACCTGTTGATTTTTTTCTGGGATCCGCTGGAGCCGCAACCGCACGATCCCGATGTCAAGGCGTTGTTGCGAATTGCGGTGGTATGGAATATTCCCGTGGCGTGTGATCGCGCCACCGCCGATTTCATTATTTCTTCGCCGTTGATGACTCGATCCTATCGCCGGATCGTTCCCGATTATGGCGCGCATTTGAAACGCATGGAACCTGAGACGAGTGAGGAAAATAAAGCATGACCGAACAACGCACCGCGACGGTTACACGCAAAACCAAAGAAACCGAGATTGCGATCACGCTCAATCTCGATGGCGCGGGGAATGCCGAGATTGCAACCGGCGTGCCGATGCTCGATCACATGCTGTCACACGTTGCCGTGCATGGCTTGATCGATTTGCAAGTGCGCGCGACCGGCGATCTGCACATTGACGCGCATCACACGATTGAAGACGTGGCGATTGTGCTGGGCGATGCGCTCGATCGCGCGCTCGGCGACAAGCGCGGCATTACGCGGATGGGGCACGCCTACGTGCCGATGGATGAATCACTCGCGTTCGTCGCCATTGATTTAAGCGGTCGCGCGTACGCGGTGATTGACGCTACATTCGCCGCGCCGATGATCGGCGCAATGCCCGCGAGTCTCATCGCGCATTTTTTTGAAACGCTGGCGACACACGCGAAAATGAATTTGCACGCGCGCGTGTTGTACGGACGCGACGATCATCACAAGGCGGAAGCATTGTTCAAGGCGCTCGGTCGCGCGCTGGCAATGGCAGTGGCGATGGATGCACGGCGCGTAGGCGTGGCATCAACAAAGGGAATAATTTGAACCGCGAAGGCGCGAAGAACGCAAAGGAAAAAATATAAAAACCTTTGCGTCTTTGCGGTAAAAGGTTTTTGATGATTGCGATAATTGACTATGGGATGGGCAATCTTCGCTCGGTGCAAAAAGCGTTTGAGAAAATTGGCGTAACCGCGCGCATCACGCCGTTTCCCCGCGATATTATCAACGCGCGTGGCATTGTTGTGCCTGGCGACGGCGCGTTTGGTCAAGCGATGGAAAATTTGCGCGCGGTTGGCTGGGTGGATATTTTGAAACAAGCGTGCGCGGGTGGCGTGCCCTTCCTGGGAATTTGTGTCGGGATGCAATTATTGTTTGATTCGTCCGAAGAGATGGGACAGCATCAGGGCTTGGGTTTGCTGGGCGGCTCGGTCAAGCGATTCACCGGCGAGTTAAAAGTGCCGCAGATGGGTTGGAATCAATTGCAGATCCAGAAACCTAGCCGCTTACTGCGCGAGGTGCCGGATGGCGGCTATGGTTATTTCGTTCACTCGTATTACTGCGATCCAGTGGATGCGTCTGCCACCGTTGCGACGACGGATTACGGAATTGATTTTGCGTCCGTGGTCGAGCAGGGCAATATCTTTGGCGCGCAATTTCATCCCGAAAAAAGTCAGAGTGTTGGACTCAAGCTGTTGGAAAATTTTGCGGCGATAGCGACATGATTATTTTTCCGGCAATTGATTTACGCAATGGACGGGTGGTGCGTTTGAAACAAGGACGCGCGGAAGACGAAACTGTGTATGGCGATGAGCCGGCGCAGATGGCGTTGCGTTGGCAAAGCGAAGGCGCGCAGTGGTTGCATGTTGTCAATCTCGATGGCGCGTTCGGCGAAAACTCGTCTGCGAACCCTGCGCCAAACTCAGGGCAACGTCTCCGCGAACTCACGCGAATCATTTCTGCGGTGAAAATCCCTGTGCAATTCGGCGGCGGCTTGCGCGGTGTGGCAAACATTCAAACGGCGTTCGATTGCGGCGTCGCGCGCGTCGTCATCGGCACAGCCGCGATCGAAAATCCGCAACTCGTGTCGGATGCAATTGCGCGATTTGGCGCGGCGCGGATCGTCGTTGGTATTGACGCGCGCGATGGCATGGTCGCCACGCGCGGCTGGGTTGAGCAATCGAAAATAGCGGCGCAAGATTTGGCAACGCAAATGCGCGCGCGCGGCGTCGAGCGCATCGTCTATACTGACATTGCGCGCGACGGGATGTTGCGCGGCATTGACGCAGAGGCGATGGCAAACCTGGCTCACGCGGCAAATGTGCGCGTGATCGCGTCCGGCGGCGTGGCGAATTTGCGTGATATTGAATCGCTCGCCACACAGAAAGAAATCGAAGGCGTGATTGTGGGGCAGGCGTTGTATACGCATGCAATCAATTTACGGGAGGCGATCACAGTCGCCAGTCAACCGTGACTAGTCGTTAGAAACGGCTGTTGACTATTGACGAGCGACTAACGACAATGTTAGCCAAACGAATTATTCCATGTCTCGATGTAAAAAATGGGCGTGTGGTTAAAGGCGTTAATTTTGTCGAACTGCGTGATGCAGGCGATCCGGTCGAACATGCCAAAGCGTATGACGCGGCGGGCGCGGACGAGCTGGTTTTTCTCGATATCACCGCGTCGCATGAACGCCGCGATATTTTGCTGGACATTGTGCGCGCGGTCGCCGACCAGGTGTTCATCCCGTTTGCGGTGGGCGGCGGCGTGCGCACCGTCGAAGATTTTCGCGGCATCTTGCTCGCAGGCGCGGACAAGGTTGCGGCGAATACGGCGGCGATTGAAAACCCAGCGCTCATCACCCAAGCCGCTGAAAAATTTGGGTCGCAGTGCGTCGTCGTGGCGATTGACGCAAAAAGAAATGCGCCGGAAGGATCATTCGCGTCCGCGGTCATTCGTCCTCCGTCAGCGTGGCAGGTTTACACGCACGGCGGACGCACGCCGACAGGTCAAGACGTGCTTGCCTGGGCGCGCGAAGCAGAATCGCGTGGCGCGGGCGAGATATTGTTGACGAGCATGGATCGCGATGGCACCAAGGATGGCTATGATCTGGAACTCACGCGCGCGGTCGCCGATGCAGTTGCTATCCCGGTGATTGCGTCGGGCGGCGCGGGTCGCATTGAACACTTCGCCGAGGCGATCACAGAGGGTCATGCGAGCGCAGTGCTTGCGGCGAGTCTGTTTCATTTTGGCGAATTGACGATTGGGCAGGTGAAAGAGTATTTGGCGAGTCGAGGAATCGCTATCAGGAAATAATTGAACCGCAAAGACGCGAAGGACGCAAAGATTTATTTTTTTCTTCGCGCTCTTGGCGTCTTTGCGGTGAAAGGTTTTGTATGAGCGAAGAAATTAACTGGGATGCAAACGGGCTGGTTCCCGCCATCGTGCAAGATGACAAGACGAAACAAGTGTTGATGCTAGCGTACATGAATGCCGAAGCGCTTGCCAAGACGCTTGAAACCGGCAACGCAACATTCTGGAGCCGACGGCGCAAATCCTTGTGGCTCAAAGGCGAAACGTCCGGTAACATTCAGCGTGTGCGTGAGATCAAATATGATTGCGATGGCGACACAATTCTATTGCTCGTCGATCCGGCGGGGCCGGCGTGTCACACGGGCGAAGTGAGTTGCTTTTATCGGAGTCTGGGAACGACGGAGGACTAAGACCGAGACCCGAGGTCTTGCCGTCTTGGGTCTTATGTCCGCGGTCAGAGAATTCAAGGAGTCATTGTGAGCGATATTCTAAATCAACTGTATGCTACCATCGAATCGCGCAAAACGAGCGCGCCGGAAAAATCGTACACGGCGCAATTGTTTGCGGCGGGCGAAAATGAAATGGTAAAAAAAATAGGTGAGGAAGCGATTGAAGTGATCGTCGCGGTCAAAGGGCAGAGCGACGAACGCGTTGTATCCGAGGTTGCCGATTTGATGTACCACACATTGGTCTTACTCGCGGCGCGCGGTATTCCGTGGCGCGCAGTTGAGGATGAACTCACGCGGCGGGCGCGGTGAGGAAAAATTTTAAGGCGTGAATGTATTGACACTCCCGAATGATAATGTTATAGTGTTGCGGAATTTTCCAATGAGATCGGATTTGATGGACCCTGACCCTAGTTCTCTGACGCGGGAGCACAACTCCCGCGTTTTGAAATTGCCTGTGCGCACGCTTTGGTTCAAGCCGCCGATGTTGTCTCGGGTGGGAGAATCCTAGCGCGCGCTTTCTTTTTCCCTCCACGCTTGATCGGCGGGAGGGTTTTTGTTGAAATTACATTTTGAGGAGATGAGGAAATGACCGCGAACTGCCCCGAATGCGAAGCCGAGATCACACTGGCTAAACCGATGCGTGGCGAAATTGTTGTCTGTCCCGATTGCGGCGCGGAATTGGAAGTCGTTAGCGAACAACCCTTGACGCTTGATCTTGCGCCGCAAGAAGAAGAAGATTGGGGCGAATAAGATGAAGCTAGCGGTTTTATATTCGCGCGTGCGTGCGGAAGAAAAATTATTGTTCGATGCGCTGGAAGCGCGCGGCATTGCGTATGACAAGATTGACGATCGCGATGTAATTTTTGATTTGCAAAATCCGGGAACCTGGCTCGATTATAACGTGGTGCTGGAACGGTGCATCAATCACTCGCGCGCGCTCAATGCGCTCAAGATTCTGAACGATTGGCGCATCCCAACGGTGAATACGTCTTACGTCGCAAGCATTTGCGGCGACAAACTTGCGACTTCGACCGCGCTGGTGCATCATGGCGTGCCGACGACGCATATCAAAGTGGCATTCACACCCGAATCGGCGATCAAGGCAATTGAAGAGATCGGTTATCCGGTGATTCTCAAACCGGCGGTCGGATCCTGGGGACGGTTGCTGTCCAAGGTGAATGATCGCGAAGCCGCCGAAGCAATCCTCGAACACAAGGAAACGCTCGGCTCGTACCATCATTCAATTTTCTACATCCAGGAATATATCCGCAAGCCGGGACGCGACATTCGTGCGTTCGTCGTCGGCGGTGAAACGGTGGGCGCGATCTATCGCGCGTCGGAGCATTGGATCACCAACACGGCGCGGGGCGGTCAGGCGACCGGGTGCGAGGTCACGCCCGAAATTGATCGCATCTGCGTCGCGGCGGCAAACGCGGTCGGCGGCGGGATTGTCGGCGTGGACTTGCTCGAAGACCCGGAGCGCGGCTTGCTCGTCAACGAAGTCAACTATACGATTGAATTTCGCAATAGCATCACGACGACCGGCGTGGATATTCCGCAACGCATTCTCGATTACGTTGTGGCAGTTGGGCGCGGTGAAATCAAAGTAATTTAGGGTGTGTCATTGGGAGACGTGTTTTTTGCGGCGAAACAATCTCCGGTTTCCAATTTGGGATTGCTTGACCCCAAACGCGTGCAATGACAAACCTAATTCAAAAATAGGAGTCAGGATGTCAATTGAACAATTCAATATCATCGAGTCCACGTTGCGCGAAGGCGAGCAATTTGTCGGCGCAAATTTTACGACCGATGACAAATTGCGCATCGCCGACGCGCTGGATGAATTCGGCGTCGAATATATCGAACTCACGTCGCCGCTCGCCTCGCCGCAAAGTTTTGACGATGCCTGCACGATTGCCAAACGCGGGCTCAAGTCTAGAGTACTGACGCATATTCGTTGTCATCTTGACGACGCGAAAAAAGCGTTGGACACGGGCGTGCAAGGGATTGACCTGGTGATCGGCACGTCGTCGTACTTGCGCGAGTTTAGCCATGGCATGGCGATGAGCCAGGTGATCGATCGCGCTGTCGAAGTGTTGTCCTGGTTGCGCGCGCAAGCGCCAACGATGGAATTGCGCTTTAGCACTGAAGATTCATTCCGCAGTGACGAGTCGGATCTGTTCCGCGTGTATCTCGCGGTGGATCAGGTTGGCGTGGATCGCTTTGGCATCGCGGACACGGTGGGTGTGGCGACGCCGATGCGAGTGTATCAATTGGTTAGCGGGTTGCGCCGCCTGGTCAAAGCTGGGATTGAATTTCACGGTCACAATGATTCCGGGTGCGCGATTGCGAATGCGGTCACCGCGCTCGAAGCCGGCGCGACGCACATTGACACGAGCATCCTCGGCATTGGCGAACGGAATGGCATTGCATCGCTCGGCGGCTTTGTCGCGCGTATGTATGCGTCCAATCGCGAGATCGTCAAGAAAAAATACAAACTGAAAAAATTACGCAAGCTCGACGAAATGATCGCGACCATGGTGGGTATTGGGATCCCATTCAACAATTACGTGACTGGCGTGACGGCGTTTACGCACAAAGCCGGGATTCACGCCAAAGCGATTCTCAATCAGCCGGAAACTTACGAAATCTTGAATCCCAAAGATTTTGGCATGACGCGCTATATCAGTATCGCGCACAAGTTGACCGGCTGGAACGCGATCAAGGATCGCGCCGAGCAATTAGGTTTGCCGTTGACCGATCAACAGATCAAAGATGTGACGGCGCACGTCAAATCGCTTGCCGATCAAAAGAAAATGGATCTCAACGATGTGGACGAATTGTTGTATCGTTGGGCGGACGGGGTGGCGGACGCCCAAAGCGGTAAATAGAAAGAGTCAGAGCAAATGACGAACGGGAAAACGTTTGCGGAAAAAGCACTGGCGCGCGCGGCGGGCTTGCGCGAGGTTGTGGCTGGACAGATTGTGGATGCCGTGCCGGATGTTGTGCTGTCGCACGACAATACCGCGGCGATTGCAAAAATTTTTCGCGCCCTCGGCGTCGCGCGCGTCAAATATCCCGAGCGGCTCGCGATTGCGCTCGATCATGCGGTGCCTGCGCCGACGACCGTTCATGCGACGAATCACGCCGAGGCGCGCAAGTTTGTCGCGGAGCAAGACGTCAGGAATTTTTTCGAAGTTGGACGCGGTATCTGTCATCAAGTCTTGAGCGAAGAAGCGGTGATTTTACCGGGACAATTGATCCTGGGTGCGGACTCGCACACGACGCATTACGGTTGGATGGGTGCTTTCGGCGCGGGCGTGGGGCGGAGTGAAGTCGCGGCGATTTGGGCAACGGGCGAGTTGTGGTTGCGCGTGCCGGAATCGATCCGGATCACGGTGGACGGCGAATTACCGCGCGGCGTTACGTCGAAAGATTTATGCTTGCGCATCATCGGCGATCTCAAAGCGGATGGCGGCTTGTACGCATCGGTCGAGTTTCACGGCACAGCGATCTCTAAACTCTCGCTCGAATCGCGCATGGTAATTCCGAACATGATGGCGGAGTTTGGCGTCAAGAATGCGTATGTGCCGCCGGATGCCCAAGTGTTTCAATGGCTCGCGCCTCGCCTCGCGCGACGAAATTCTAAATTCGCAATTCAAAATTCAAAATTGGACGAAGAAGAAATTTTGAATTACGAATTACGAATTAGAAATTTGGCATTGTATTCCGATGCCGATGCAACTTTTGCCGCGACCTTTCATTACGATGCGGCGACACTTGAACCTTACGTCGCGTGTCCGCATCGTGTTGATAACGTCAAACCGTTATCGCAAGTGCGCGGGACGAAAATTCAACAGGCGTTTATCGGCACATGCACAAACGGGCGCATCGAAGATTTGGCGGCGGCGGCGGACATTATTCGCGGGCACAAGTTGGCCAAAGGAACACGCCTGCTTGTGATTCCTGCATCGTCCCAGGTTTTGAGCGAAGCACTGACGCGCGGCTACATCCAAACATTTGTCGAAGCGGGCGCGGTGATTGGTGTGCCAGGGTGCGGCCCGTGCATGGGCAATCACATGGGCATTCCGGCGCCCGGCGAAGTGACCATCTCGACCGCGAACCGAAATTTTCGCGGACGCATGGGCACGCGCGAGTCAGACATTTATCTCGCGAGTCCTGCCGTCGTCGCGGCAAGCGCGATTGCGGGTGTGATCGCGGAACCGCGCGAGGTGTGAGGCGAGATGTCGTCACCGCTGGTTGTGCTTTCTGAAAGATGGAAAGCGACCTGTCCAGATGCACAGGCAGGAGTCCTGGTGATGCGCAACGTCGCCAATCCGGCGCGTCACGCGGCGCTCGATCAGCAAAAGGCGGAACTGGAGACTCGGTTGCGCGCACAATTCTCCAGCTACGACAGAGCTAGGTTATCAGAGAGTTCAATCCTTCAAGCCTACAGCAAGTATTTCAAACGATTCAAAAAAACCTACCATGTTCAGCTTCAACTTGAATCCATAATTTTCAAAGGCAAGTCAATTCCGAATGTCGCCGCGCTGGTCGAAGCGATGTTTATGGCGGAACTCAAGAACATGCTTTTGACGGCGGGGCACGACCTGGCAACTCTACAATTGCCCGTCACAATTGATGTGTCAAAAGGTGACGAGCGGTACATCATGATCAATGGTCAAGCGCAGAGGCTCAAGCCGGGCGACATGATGATGACGGATGGCGGCGGCATAATTTCCAATGTGCTCTATGGTCCGGATCAGCGCACGCGCATCACGCCCAGTACGGCCCAGGCGTTTTTCATGGTCTATATTCCCCCGGGCATCGAGAACCAGGTTGTCTATCAGCATTTGCATGATATTCAAGCGAATGTGATGACGATTGCTCCTCAAGCGCACACAGAATTGCTTCAGGTGTACCGCGCCTAGTAAAATGAGAATCCCGGACGCAATGATAAACCCCACCGAGTTGTGACTCTATTGGATTACAATTTTATCCCTCTCGAAAACCGTGATGCTGATGGCGTGCGCTACACCATTGGTCACGCAATTATTTGGAATCCACGTCAGATCAAAATCGAATTAATTGTCTCGCGCGAATCGTTACAGATGGATTGGCACGCTAAAGCATTCGCGCCGTACTATCTCACCATCGAACCGTGGAAAGAGTTGATTGCATTTCCTGGGATGAACGTGCGCGAGGCAATTGAACAATGTCTGGGCGGTATCGCTTATTTCAATGCAGGCGAGTCAGGCATTCAAATCAACCCGCTCATCGAGAATGGACGATTGTTGTGCAAGCCAGTTGGGTGTCGTGCGGGATTGCAGAAAGAATACGAACCGCTGAACGATGTGTTTCCGTTTTTTCTGCAACACGCCGATGGACGCGCCGAGATTCGTGATGTGCGAATTGTTCAGAATCAAATTCATTCGGACGATGCAAAATATCTTGACGCCGGCACGAATGGCATTTGCATTCCACGCCTTTTGAAAAATGGCGAGCGCGTTCCGCTAAAGCATCCACCTGAGGGACAAACCGCAAAGAGCGGCGAAACGTTGTACACGCTTGGCGCACCTGCGGCATTGTGCGCGATTGGTTTACTACCGAATGGCAATGTCATTTGGATCGGCTTGATTGGCGATGTTGCGAATCCGACGAACTGGGATAGAATCGGGACTGAAGATGATTTGGTGCGATACCTGCTCGAACTTGGTGTGCGCGATGCGGTATTCGCGGGCGCGAGCGGCGATGTGCAATACTATGACGTGGAATCGAAAACGCTTGGTGTCGCCGCTGAACGTCCGAAGATCCCAGAGAAGCGCTGGGTACTCAAGCCAGGACAAACCGAACGCGGGCTGACGTGCATCGTTAAATTGCAAGTGATCAGGTAATCCTTTGCCCTCCGCGCGCGGCGTGCTGACTGTTTCATATTTTACCAAATTCATTCTCATTTAAGCGTGCAATCTCAACAGCGTGTTAAATTATGAGACTGAGGATTTTGGCTATATTGATGGAATTGGTTATAATCGCTCGGCTTAAATCTTTGAAACAAGGAATGGATTCATGGAACTGCTTTTGAACATTGTCAATTTTATCTTGCATGTGGACAAGTATTTGAATGACATTATCATTCAGTACGGCGCGTGGACGCTGGCGTTGCTGTTTGTCGTTATTTTTATCGAGACCGGCGTGGTGGTGATGCCTTTTCTGCCAGGCGACTCGCTCATTTTTGCGGCGGCAACATTCGCGGCGCGTGGCGCGCTCAACCCCCTCGAATTGTTTGTCTTGCTCGCGATTGCCGCCGTTGCTGGGGACACGGCCAATTATTGGATCGGTCATCGTGTCGGTGCCAAGGCATACAGCGGCGAAGTGAAATGGCTCAAGCAAGAGTACATGCAACGCACCCATGTTTTTTTTGAAAAGTACGGCGGCAAGGCAATCTTCTTGGCGCGTTTCGTGCCGATCGTGCGCACGTTTGCGCCGTTCGTGGCGGGCGTCAGCCAGATGCCTTACGGATTTTTTATTCGCTGGAATATCATCGGTGGGGTGAGCTGGGTGGCTCTTTTTACCGCGCTCGGTTTCTTTTTCGGAAACATTCCATTCGTCCAGCAAAACTTTGAACTGGTTATCGTCGCGATTATTGCCATCTCGGTTGTGCCGATTTTTGTGGAAGCGTGGAAAGCGCGCCGAGAATCACAGAAACCCAAAGTCGAATTGGAAAGCGAGACGCGAGGATGAACGAGTCGCTGGTTGTGCTGTTGCGCGAGCTGGAAGCGTTTGGCGTGGCGAACGATACCGCGACGACGGAGCGTGCGCAACGGATGTTGAATATTACGCGCGACACGGGCGAATTTTTGTTGTGGCTGGTTCGTGCGCTCAAAGCCAAGCGGGTGCTGGAAATTGGCACGTCGAACGGCTACTCGACGTTGTGGCTCGCGCACGCGGTTACGCCATTGGACGGAACCGTGACGACGCTCGAACAATCGCCGCGCAAAGTTGACATGGCGCGCGAAAATTTTGCGCGTGCCGAGTTGCAGGCGTACATTCAAGTGCAACCGATCAACGCTGGAGATTTTCTCCACGCGCAACCGGCGGGAATGTTCGATTTCATTTTTCTTGATTCGGATCGCGCCGAGTATGTAGCGTGGTGGCACGATTTGCAACGCATCCTGGCTCGCGGCGGCGCGATCGTCGTTGATAATGCGGTGTCGCACGCAAGCGAAATGGAAAATTTTACGCGGTTGGTTCAGCAGACTCCGGGGTACTTGACTTTGTTGGTGCCGGTGGGTAAGGGCGAGTTTTTGATTCTCAAAGAAATCTAATTGGGTTACCAGATGCCATTTCAATTTCAACGCTTACACATTCCTGATGTGGTTTTGATTCATGCCAAGCAAATTCCTGATGGACGCGGTTTTTTCCGCGAGTTGTTCAAGCAGTCCGAGTTTGCCGCGAACGGAATTCAGGCAAGTTTTGTTCAGACGAATCATTCCCGCTCGACGCGCGGCGTGTTGCGCGGATTGCATTATCAAATCCAGCCGCGCGCGCAGGGCAAATTGATCTCGGTGATGCGCGGTGAAATTTTTGACGTGGCGGTCGATGTGCGGCGCGGTTCGCCCACGTATGGTCAGTGGGTCGGGCAAATGCTGTCGGTCGAAAATAGTTTGATGCTCTATGTCCCGCCCGGTTTCGCGCACGGCTTTTGCGTCACGAGCGACGAAGCCGATCTGATGTATCAAGTCACGGCGGAGTACGCGCGCGATTTGGAGCGTGGGATTGCCTGGAACGATCCAGCCGTGGGTGTGGTGTGGCCGATTGAAGCGCCGAGTTTATCTGAACGCGATCTCCGCTTGCCGATGCTAAAAGATGCCGATAACAATTTTGTCTTTGCGGCGTAATGGCCGCACCACTGCCAAAGGACTGTGCGTGAGACGCGCGTTGTTGCCAGGTCTAATTTTTCTTTAACGCCAACCCCATTGCGCGAAAAATAATTCAGTGCTATCCTTTGACCGATAAAATTCAGGAGGCAAACAATGGCAATTCGAAATTCGTCGGCAACTTGGGCTGGCAATTTGGTTGATGGTAAAGGCACAATGCGTTTGGGGAGTGGCGCATTTGAAGGCGCGTTCACGCGCGCCTCGCGTTTTGCGGACGGACCCGGCACCAATCCCGAAGAGTTGATTGGCGCGGCACATGCCGGCTGTTATTCCATGTTCTTGTCGGCGGTCTTGTCCAAGGACGGCTTTGTGCCGACTCTGATCAAGACGACGGCGACGGTGCATATTACGGACGGGCCCACGATCTCGTTGATTGAGCTGAATACCGAGGCGCAAGTACCTGGGATTGACGATGCGAAATTTCAAGACTATGCGCTGAATGCGAAAAAAGGTTGCCCGGTGTCCAAGGCCCTCGCATCGGTCGAAATCAAGTTGAACGCAAAACTAGTCTAACCGTGTGTCCCGGCAAATCGCCGCGCTGATTGATCGGCGCAGCGATTTTTTATTTTGCATTCTCCCGGAAGGTGAAAGCATGTCGCAAAATTTCAATTGTTCAAGCTGTGGCGCGCCGTTGGATTATCCCGGTGGCAGTGAAGCCACGCTGCGTTGTCCTTTTTGCAATTCGTCGGTGGTCGTGCCGGAAGAGTTGCGCGCCCAGCCGAGTGCATCGGTTGTTGCGCCCGACATCGCTAATCTGGGCGTGAATCATTTAATTGGCGACGCGGACGCGGTTAAACTCAAAGAGATCGCGACGCTTGCGCGGGGCGGCCACAAGATCGAAGCGATCAAATTATATCGCGCGTTGACTAACGCGGACTTGAAAACGGCGAAAGAGGCGGTGGAAGCAATTGCGGCAGGTCAGCCGACGACGCTGTCGAGTACGATGACCAGGGCCTCGCCGACCACAACAGCAACTTCGTCATCTGCGGGCAGTAACATTGGCTGTGTGCTATTGGTGTTCGGCTTTGGATTTTTTATTATCTTGATTTCCACGGTTGCGCTGTGGTGGTCGCCGGTTACCACGTTGATCGGTTTGGCGCCCACGGCAACTTTTACGCGCACTGCTACGCCAACCTGGACGGCAATGCCGACCCGCACGCCAATGCCAACCGCGACACCAGCGTTTGCAAGTCGTTCCCTGGTTTTTGGTAGTGAAGGCATCGGCGTGGGACAATTTCAAGACGCGCGCGCGGTGGCAGTGGATGGCACGGGTAATGTGTATGTCGCCGAATATACCGGCGGGCGTGTTCAGGCGTTTGACCCGAATGGCAAATTTTTGAATCAATGGATGGTGGATGCCAAAGCAACTGTGCAGGGCTTGACGGCGGATCGCAAAGGCGTGGTGTACCTTAATCAAAACGGAGTGATTTCGCGGTACGATGGCGCGTCGGGCAAACTCCTGAGCACCTGGGATTATCCCGTCGGCAATCTCTTTGGCGACCTGGCGATGGCGCCCGATGGCGGCGTGTGGGCGACTTGGTATGAAGGACGCTGGGGCATCATCACGTCGCTCACGGGACACCGTGATGACCTGGTGCATTTCGACGCGAGCGGTAAAGCGACCAAAGTAATCCCAAGCGTCATTAGTGGACAAACCGGATCGCCCGCGCTGGATAATTATCTTGCCGTAGACGGTCTGGGCAATGTATATGTTCTCAGCAGTGCCACAATTTATAAATTTTCACCCGAAGGCAAGTTCATCAACAAATTTGGCAGTGTCGGCAAAGCGCGCGGTCAATTTCAATCGCCGCGCACGATCGCGGTGGATAATCAAGGGCGCGTGTATGTCGGCGACTCGCGCCAAGTGTTGGTGTTCGGCGGCGACGGGCATTTCATCGAATCATTCCCGACGACGGAATATGTCATGGCGATGGTATTCAATGATCAAAATGATCTCTGGGTTGTCGCACAGCAAGCTGTTGCTAAATATACTTTGCTCAACCTATCAGGAAAATAAAGCCGATGGGCAAGGGTTGACAGACCAACTGAAATGATGAAAATCAAACCGTGATCGAAAATCTAAATTTTCAATTGATCGAAAATGCCGATGTTGCAGATCGGGAATGGATTCATCAAAAGCTCAAGTCGTTCAACGATCAAGTGTCGGAACCGCATCGCGCGATACGAAAAACGGGATTGCGCGCGTTAAATATTTTTCTCCGCGATGATACCGGGACGATTCGCGGCGGTCTCACAAGCGATACCTACTGGGGCTGGCTTGAAGTAGATTATTTGTGGATCGAAGAATCGTTGCGGCGGCACGGGTACGGCGAGCGCATGTTGACAATGGCGGAAGCGGAGGCGCGCCAACGCGGTTGCACGCGCGTGATGTTGCGCACATATAGTTTTCAGGCGCGCGGTTTTTATGAAAAGCAAGGGTACCACGTGGTCGGACAACTCGACGATTATCCGCCGGGACAAACCTACTTTTGGATGCGCAAAGATTTTGCGGCAACACTCTCCGACGTTCACTATGTGACGGATCAATACCGCGCGGGCAACAATCTCGCGACGCGTGCGGCGTTGCACGAACGTTTTAGCACGGCACCGCGCAAATGGTTTGATTGGTATTTTGATTATCTCGCTTTGCCCGCGAATGCACGCGTGCTCGAAATTGGATGTGGCACTGGCGCGTTGTGGCGTGAGAATCGCGCGCGTGTGCCCGAGTCATGGCAGATCACGCTCACCGATTTTTCCTTTGGTATGATTGAGACGACACGCGCGCATGAGCTTGCCGCTATGTTCGCACAATGCGATGCGCAAGCGATCCCGTTCCGCGATCACTCCTTCGATGCGGTGATCGCGAATCACATGCTTTATCACGTGCCGGATGTGCCGCGCGCGCTCGCGGAATTCAACCGGGTGTTGCGTCCGCACGGCAAACTCTATGCGGCGACCAACGGTCAAGCGCATCTGCGCGAGTTGCACGCTTTAATCGGCGAGCTGGCTGGCATTGAGCAACCCTTTCTTGAAAATCAATTCAATCTGGAAAATGGCGCAACTTTTCTTGCTCAACAATTTTCCAAGGTGCATCGGCGTGATTACGCCGACACGTTGGTGGTAACTGCGGTTGAGCCGCTGGTGGCGTATGCCCTGTCCGGCGTGTCGAGTTCCCAGGTTCAGCACGCGCATGGCGCAGAACGGTTGCGCGAGCGTGTCACTGAACGCATCGCGCGGGATGGCGCGTTGCGAATTACAAAATCCACCGGACTGTTCGTTGCAGAAAAATGAGCCGTATCGAAAATCCAGAATCAAAGGTTACGCGCCACGGCGCGATGGCAGTGATCTTGTCCGATGATTGCCAGCGCGTCTTGTTGTTGCGCCGCGAAATTTTTATCTTGTGGGAATTGCCCGGCGGCGGGATCGAAAAAGGCGAAACGGGTGCGGACGCGGCCGTGCGCGAGACGTGCGAAGAAACTGGGTATGTGATTCAAGTGAGTCAACCGGTGGGCGTGTATCTCCATCCGTCGGTGTATGGTAGCGGCGATCAACGCACCCAGGTTTTTCGCGGACACTTGCTCGGCGGCACGCCGAAACGCTTTGGCCTGGAAATATCTGGATTAAAGTGGTGCGCGGTTACCGGTTTGCCCAGCGGCTTGCAACCGTTGCATCGGCAAATGATCACGGACGCGCTTGCGGGCGAAACCCAGGTTGCGCGCCGCATCGAGTTTCCGCGCTGGCAATTGTTTTTGGCGCGCATTGCATTTGGTGTGATGAGCGCGATCAATAAAACGATTAGGCGGTTTTTATGAAGCTCCATGGACGGGTTTGGAAGTACGGCGACGATGTCAACACCGATGTGATTTTTCCTGGCAAGTACACCTACACGGTCACCGATCCAAAAGAACAAGCGCAACACGCGCTCGAAGATTTGGATCCAACCTTTGCCCAGCAGGTTCAGCCCGGTGACATGATTGTCGCAGGAAAAAACTGGGGCAATGGCTCATCGCGGGAACAAGCGGTGGGTTGTCTGAAATATTCTGGCGTCACGGCGATCATCGCCAAGTCGTTTGCGCGCATTCACTTTCGCAATCTCGTCAACAACGGACTGGTGCCGATTGTGAGCGCGCCCGCGGTAGAGGCGATCACCAATGGCGAGACGATTGAGATCGATCTGGACGCGCATACGATTCACTGCGCTGGCGGCACATTCGATTTTCCCACGCTCTCGCCTTCGCTGTTGACGATTATCGAAACCGGCGGGCTGATCCCTATGTTGCGCCGCAAACTTGGCACCGAACATTTGCCCATGCCAGAAATTAAAGCGGGAGGAGACTGATCGGAAATTTATGATTTTCGATTTGACGAGTCGGAAATTGTACATCCTAAATCAGAAATCAACCATGTACAAAATTGCCTGGATGCCTGGGGACGGAATTGGTAGCGAAGTGATGCGCGCCGCGCGTCGCGTGTTGGACGCGTTGCAATTTGATGCCGAATACATTTCCGCCGACATTGGCTGGGAGTTTTGGCGCAACGAAGGCGAGGCATTGCCGCAACGCACGTTGGATATTTTGCGCGCGGCGGACTGTGCGCTCTTTGGCGCGATTACATCCAAGCCGAAAGAGGAAGCGGACGCGGAACTCGCGCCGGAATTGCGCGGCAAGGGATTGGTGTATCGCAGTCCGATTGTGCGCCTGCGCCAGATGTTTGATCTCTATGTGAATTTGCGTCCATGCAAAACGTTTCCTGGCAATCCGCTCAATTTTCGCGATGGGATTGATCTCGTCGTCTTTCGCGAAAACACAGAAGGACTCTACAGCGGCGTCGAATTTTTTCCACTGCCTGCCAATGTGCGCGGCGCGCTTGAAACGTCAAGTAAAGCGATGGGCGCATTCAAGGATGTTGCGTCGGATGACATTGCGTTTTCGGCGCGCCTCATTACGCGGCAAGGCACGGAGCGCATCGCGCGCAAGGCATTCGCGTACGCGCAAGCGCACGGTTATCCCACCGTGACGTTGATGGAAAAGCCCAATGTGTTGCGCGAGACAAGCGGCTTGTTCACGCGCATCACGCGCCAGGTCGCCAAGGAATTTCCTGGGATCAAATTGTTGGAAGTGAACATTGACGCGATGGTTGCCGAACTCGTCAAGCAACCGGAACAATACGGTGTTCTGCTCGCGAGTAATTTATTCGGCGATATTATTTCCGATTTGACCGCGCAACTTGTCGGCGGGCTTGGCTTTGCGCCAAGCGGCAACCTAGGTGACCAGTTCGCCGTGTTTGAACCGACGCATGGTTCCGCGCCGGATATTGCGGGCAAAGGCATCGCTAATCCGCTTGCCATGTTTCTTGCCGTCAAGATGATGCTCGATTGGCTTGGCGAGGCGGATCGCGCGATGCGCTTGGAACACGCGATTGCGGCGGTGATCGCGGATGGTCGTGTACGCACGCGCGATATGGGCGGCGAAAACACGACCGCCGAAATGACAGGTGCGGTGGTGGGTAAAATTTAAGCCGACGAAGGATGGCAGACCGATGACGGAGCATCGAATTTATTTTTTCCGTCGTTGACCTTTTGTCCGCTGTCGGGTTGTTTGCGAAATCAACCAACGTCTATTATAATGCCCGCTATGACAACCATGACGAATGATCAACTGATCGCACTCGCGAAAGCGCTTGTCGAAGCCGCGGCGACAAAAAATTCGAGACTGCGCGTGCTGGGCGGTCTCGCCATTTTGATGAACTGCTCCAGCATTGAAACGCATCCAACTTTGCAACGCGCGTATGGAGATTTGGATTTTGTCGCGCCACGCGCAGATTGGGATGCGCTCCTCGAAATTTTTTCTTTGCGTGGCATTGCCCTGATTACCAAAGAACCGGCGCGCTGGGTCTTTGACAAGGACGGGCTAGTGATCGAATTGACCGTGCCGCAACTCAACCCAGATCATCGCATTGACCTATCGGCGCGATTATCGCTCGCCACACCGACCGTGCCGCTGGCGGATTTACTGCTGATCAAATTACAGCGCAAGCAATTCGCCGCCAAGGATATCAAGGACAGCATTGCGTTGTTGCTTGATCATCGCGTGGCGCGCGGCGAGGCGGAGGATCAGATCGATCACGAGTACATCGCGCAGTTGGGCGCGCGTGATTGGAGTTTGTTTACCACCGTCTACGACAACACGGTTCAGTTGGAAAAAATTCTCGACCAATATCTTGAACCGGAAGAGGCGCAGTTGGTGTGGCGGCGCATCGAATTATTGCAAGAAGAAATGGACCGTCAGCCGAAAGCGTTTGGCTGGATGGCCAATCAATTTCTGCGGCGACCCAGTCAAGTGCCGCGTTAGGTTAAATGCGTTCAATGCGCATACAGACCGGACACGATCAAAAACAAAAAACGTCGAACCGCATGGCTCGACGTTTTTATTTTAGGTTTATTGATCAGACGTTAAAGCGAATATTGAGAATATCACCGTCTTTGACGAGGTACTCTTTACCTTCGAGCCGCAACACCCCGCGTTTGCGCGCTTCGGCAAAATCGCCGCACGCAATCAAATCATCATACGCGATCACTTCGGCGCGAATAAAGCCGCGCGCAAGATCCGTGTGAATCGTGCCAGCGGCATCCACTGCGTTTGCGCCAACCGGGATGGTCCATGCGCGCACTTCGTCTTCACCCGCCGTGAGGAACGAGTGCAAGCCGAGCAGTTGGTAGGATAGGCGAATGACGCGCGACAACCCAGGTTCGGTGATGCCGTACTCTTTGAGAAACTCGATTGCGTCTTCGGGCGACATTTGCGCGAGTTCCATTTCGATTCGCCCTTGCAAAGTGACGATCAGGGTTTTCTGATGATCGTATTTGACGAGTGTGCTTGCGTCGGCGATGGCGCGGTCGCCGGTATTCAAGATCACCAATTGCGGTTTGTGCGTGACGAGCGCGAGATTTTTGATGATGCGTTGCTCGTCCGCCGTGAGCGTGAGATCGCGCAAGGGCTTGCCG
>JBBIUF010000075.1:0-20289 GCA_037440365.1 Chloroflexota bacterium | reverse complement strand
AGGATGTTGCTGATAAATATCGCGCAAAGGTACGCGCATCTGCCGACCTGCCTCCACCTGCTCCGCAGTCGCCGTCAACGTCACCCAGCCATTTGCTGCAATGATCACCAGCGCAAGCACTGCCGCACTCGCCCAGGCATCGCGCGGCGCGCGGCGCGCAATCCATTCGCACACCATCGCCAACACCATCGCGGTAATCGCGGAAGCAAAGTACAAATAGCGAGCTTGGAAGAACATCGTGGGAAACGCGAGCGCAGGCGCAAAGGTCAACCCAGCTTGCACTCCGAGGAAAAATGCGAGGCGGCTTTTATGCCAAAGTAGAAAAGCGATCCATGCCCCGCCCAACACCGCCAACACAACGTAAATTAGCACACCGTCTTGGATCCAGGGAAAAACAACGAGCGCGGCATAATGCGCTAGATTTTCGAGGACATGCCAACCAAGACCATAGCCCCAACGATTGGGAAAATACGCGGTTGTTTGTACACGATATTCAAGCGCAAGGTAGGCAACAAACGTTACCGCCCACAGCGCATAGCGTCGGATCATTTCCGTGAACTTTGTGGGTTTGGCCATAAGCCAACGATCGATCAAAAACAAGGTGACGACCAAAAACACACTTGCTTCTTTGCCTAACAATGCCAAGACAAACCCGCCAAACGCCAGCCAATAAAACCGCGTGCGCGCCGACTGCAAATAAACAATCCAGCTCCAAATCGCGGCAAGATAGAACACCATCGCCAGCGGGTCTTGCACCGCGATCCAAAATACGGCGAGGTTATTAACCGGCACAAGCGCATAAAATAACCCGGCAAGGAATGCCAGTCGCCAACGCTTGGAGTATTGCCATACGATACCGCTTAGCAAAAGACAGTTGAGCGCGTGCAATACAATCTGCCCAATGTGATAACCATCCGGCGTAGCGCCGAAGAAAAAATATTCACCGAGCAAGAGGATGCCATAGAGCGGACGATACCAAAATATCTGCGCACGCGGATCAAAATAAAAGGCGAGATAATCGGGCAAGTTCAAACTAGCGGCTTTGCCCAGAAACCACCAATCATCACCCAGAAAGCCGACTTTGATCGAAGGGTAGTAACCAACCAGAACCACGCCGACGGTACTCACAAAAGCTATCAGCGCGATTCGCTTTAAGAAGAACCAATGTCCGATGCGAAAAATCATGTGGGATTCTATTGCGCGCACTATTGCAAACAGAGCGGTTGTGGCATGGTAGGTCCCCGATCAATTAATGGCAAGTATGTTTCTATACTACCGGGTAATGGCGCACGCGCCTGGGGAGTTGAAGCACGCCGCTGTGCCATGACGCTTGCAAAAGTAAATGTACGTTGCGTGCTACTAATCCGGGTCTCATCTATTCTGCCAGCCATGCAATGTCCATTCGCATCGCATCCGGCAAGATAGTTAGTGTAATTCGGGACCGCACTGCCCAAATAGCTGGACGTCCCCTGCAAAACACCATCTAACCATATTTCCACACCCCGCGGACCCCATGTGCCAGCTATGTGATGCCAGCAACCGATCAGACTCGAAGGGTTGATTCTGCTATCTACCCAGTGCATCGTAACACTATCATTAATACCGAACATGAGCGTATTGCTTCCCCACGGCATGCCCAAAAAGATCGGTGTGCCATCGAGGATTGCAAAGGCTTGGTTTACACTATCCAGTACAAACCAAGTTTCGATTGTACCCGCCGGATCAATAATTGTCGCTGGACCACTATTATAGCCATTCAAATTAGCGTAGGAATAATATCCATCCCACGACACTTGTCCATCGAAAGCCAATCCTGCCCCAAAACGTCCATTGGGGACATATTTCGCGTTACCGCTCAGGTATCCGCCAAAAGTACCAGTTGCATCGCTTACAAGCCGATCCGGCGGCAGAGAATTAAAGTGATACAATGCCCGGGTATGTGAATCGAGCACATACTCGCCATTTACTGGCACAGGCGTTTGCGTCGGTGTCGGAGTTACAGTCGGTACAACATTAGTCGTAAGAGTACGTTGAATATTGCTAATCCGCAATTCATCAATCCGCGTATTAAAACACAGCCCACCGAGATCGCACCCAATAAGCAAAGAATCGTACGCCCTTAATCCACCACCATAGCCATGCAACGGCACTATTCCTGGCACAGGTGTTTGACATAGCGGATAATACACTGACCGCTCTTGATCTTGGGGGTTACACCAATAATCCTGCATTGAATTATAATTATCCTGTGCCGCAATCGGCGTTACCTGATCAACCCCAACACCATGAAGAACTCCGTCCAGCCAAATCTCCACGCCGCGCGGTCCCCATGTAGCGGCAATGTGATGGAATCGCCATGTTTCATAAGGCCACCATACGGGCAGCGGACCACCCGAAGAGGCTAGGAAATTTTGGCGCGCAATCTCGCCATCATACAAATAGCGGCAGGGATTGGTTCCGCTGATCGCGGTCTGCCAACCCGAAGGAGTCAAAACTTCAAAAATAACATATCCTTCAGTCCGCAACATGGCAATCGGTTGATTATTGCTATCCAACAAAGTGAGAATAGGAAATTTTGCGAAATTGTTATGACTACATTGCGGATAAAAATCGACAAACAGCTCGAACGAACCTTGATTCACAAAGTTTCCGCTTGCTAGATGATCTACCCGAACATATGAATTGTTTCCATCGAGATTCAACACGCCGGAGTACAACCCAGTGCTACTAATCGTAGCATTGCCGTACAGTGTACCTGTGTAATTCCCAGTTGCATCAACCGCAACTGTACTCGGCACGTCAAAATGATACAACGCTACCGTGTTTGCATCTACCTGGGGTTGCCCAGCCACATTGCGTGGCGCAATCGACGCTTTGGAAAGACTCGCGGTTGGAGTTGCGTGAACCGATACGATGCTCGGCGTGGCAGTCGTCATTGGCAATTTGTAGATTGCTTGAGGCGTAACACTCCCAGTTTGTAAAGATGGCGTGGCATTTGCTGTGACAGCAAACATTGAGGCGATTAACAAACAAATTGCCACTTGCAATCCAATCTGTAAAACCTGATTATGTCCAAACCAATGCAATGTATTCTTCATTCTAACAAAACCCTTCAAATATCAATTAAACCAATGACAATAGTAATCGATTGGTTGCACTGTCGTGTCAAGTCACAACGATGAATCCAACGGGATTTCTGGGCAAATAAAAACCGTCGCCATTCTATTTGCCTCTAGCGCAAATGTCAAATGATTCGGACATTGTATTCGGACGTTGTTCGAAAAGCTCTTTCAAGGCAAATCATTCACTTGCCCCACGACATATAATGCCTTACCATTTGCTTGCAACTCTTCACCATTCGCAGGATTGTACACCACAACCGCAAGCTGATAAATACCCGGCACAGAATTTGGCGGAATGAAAAACCCAATATCATCCTGTACAATTTCATTCGGCGCCCAACCTTGCGTCGGTCGCAAGTTGTTTGCTGGTTCCGCATCGCGTTGGTACACGACCTGGTTTTGCGCGTTCAACACACGAAACGAGATCGTATAATGCGCGCTCACCGATTGCGGCACACGCCAGAACAAGGTTGCCAGACCAAAGTCACCGGCACGTAACCCCGATTGAGGATACTGTGAAACACCGACTAACTCGAGCGTACGCCCCGCTGAATCGGCAAACCTCACCAGCGGGTTGCTCGGCGGTACGGTGGCTTGTGGTGGCAGATTGATAATGCGCCACAAACCGCCGACACTCACCAAACGAAATTCGTTGACGAGCGCGCCAAGCGTTTCTGTGTCGCCCGGATAAAACGTCAAATACACCGGGCGCCCTGCGCGCACCTCACGTTCAATATCCGCTTGCCGCGAACCATACAGCACTTGCCCCAACTGATAATTCTTAATCAACACTTTCCAGCGCTCAAGGTCGGTGCGCTTGCCATCCACATACATCGCATATTCCAGCGGCGTCAACGATTCCCAGTTGCCCACAATCAGCGCGTGCGGCTCCAACGGTTGCGCCAGATTGTCCTGCCAGGTTAGGATGGTATCAGTGCGCGCGCTGAAATCATTCCCCGCATAATTGCTTTGCACAAGAAAACCAATCGCGCCGACAAATGCGAGGGCCATCACGCCTTGTGTAACCCAGCGCACCGCGCGATTGGCAAACCAATCCCAGACAACCGCAACCCCAATACCAGTAAAAAACAAGAGTGAGATAAATGACTGTAAGAAAAATTTGTCAATATCAATGACCCAAAAAATAACGCAAAACGCGGTGCTAAAAACATTCGCCAATACAATAAACAGCAAGACCTCGCGCGGCGGCAATTTACGATCCCAGCCGCGCGGCACACGATCCAGCGCGAGCGCGAGCATACCGATCAAGCCGGCAACAAAACCAATCGCAGTAAATTGTTCAATCTGCATTGGCAGGTACAAATCAGTCACGCGGCTGATGAGCCAATCGAACGGGCCAAACCGCCACGACGCACGCACATAGCCGCCCATAATTTCATCGTTGAAATCTTTCCAATGAAATTCAACGCCGACATCGGACTCGCCGCGCCAGAAGACATATCCGTAAAGCAACAAGGGTGCGATGAACGCCGCCGCGAGCGCAAGCACTTGACGCGGCTGGAGCAATTCGCTTTGCGCGAACCAACGGCGCAGAGTTACCCACACATTACCTTGCAATTGAAACGAGCCGAACACCGCTTGATAGTCCGCCAACAACACAAACAGCGCGATAGCGGGCGCAAACCACATCATCGTGCGATGATTAGTGAGACTCAAACCAAACACAAACACTGGCACCGTGAGATTAACTTTGCCCACGCGCCAGAGAAAGAAAAACAACGGAACCAGGACGACGAATAATGAATTGAGCGTGTACGGGCGTGGGATGATCGCCTGCGACCATTCGACGCGCGACGCAGTGAACAAGAGCGCGGTGAACAACGCCGCCCAGCGATTGCGCGTAAGAAATTGCATGAACACAAAAACGGCGACAACCGCAAGCGCGCCCCAAAACGCAGAAAACAAATTCGCGCGCGTCGCAATTGTGCCAACCGGGACGAGCAAGGTAAATAATTTGCCGAGCAAGAAAAAAGTCGGATAGCCCGTGTGGCTCACACCGAGCCGAAAGATATTGATCTGAAATTCGCCTTCGTCACCATCGAGCAAACCGGGTGCCATCGTTCGGACATAGAGCGCGAGCGCGGCGACAAACAATGCCACCGTAACTACCAGCGTGAGTATATTCTCGCGTTTGCGCGACCACTCAATCATTCGCCCCACCCATTTCATCGCAACACTCCAAACGATCCAACAATCACGGCATCGCCCAATACCTTGCCTTGCGCGTCCATAATCGGCAAACGTTCGCCCGTATCCGCGCGATACATTCCAATTTGGAGATTGAACAGGCCGCTCCCCTGGTTAGGCAACGCAATCGTGTAATGATCCGCAACGACTTCATGCGTATCCCACAATGACGTGGGGTTGGTACCATTCGCGGGCATCTGATCGTGTTGTGCTACCAGACTAGCGTTATTGGCGTCCAACACATGAACAAACACAGTATAATCATTCGCCACCAAAGCGCGGCTTTGCCAATACAGCGTTAAATCAAGTTCATTCGTCGCGCGCAGATCATATCCGATCAAAGTAATGTTCTTGCCAAAATTATAATTCAACGTGGATTGAGGATGCGGCACTTGGGCCGGGGTTGCCGACGCAACTTTGATCGCGCCGATCAACGGGGTGATCGCTTGCCCGCTCGGATCAAACGCAGTCAAATCGCGTTTGGTCGCGCGATCATACAGCGACACTTGGATTTGTGCGACATCGGGCGCAAGCGCATCGGCGGCAATCGGCAACCAATAATCATCCCGAAGCATTTGCCCCGCCAACCACAATCGAGTCGGCAACATTCCGTGACCGGGATAACTATCGCGCGCGGCAATCACGCGCCCGTTAGAATCCAACGCGTGAATGCCAATTGAATAATCTGTGTCCATCGTCGCGAGAGCTTGCCAGTACAACGTCAGTGTCACCGCATCGCCCGGCAACACCCGGCGCGGCGTCACAGCATAACCCAGCAATTTCATCTTGCCCTCGTATGCAATATCAACGCGATGCGTGATCGCGGCCAAGTCGTTTGAGGTCAACGTCGGTGGAAATGCATACGCGGGTTGCACAATTGCCAATGGCGCGTAGATTGCCAAGCCGCATAACGCGACGGCGGCACCGCGCGCAACCCAGGGTTCAAAGCGGCGCGGAGCCCATTGCGTCAAGCCAAACACGGCAAGCGGCGCGATGGCAGGCAACGCTGGAAAAAACAAGCGTCCGTGCGGCGCTTGGGTGATCTGCATCCAATTTACCAATTCGATAAACGCAACCGCAATCCAAAATGCCATCACGAAAAATGGTAACGCTTTGACCAGCGTTGGATGCAACCGCTCGCGGCGACGCACAAACGCGAGCACCAAGCCCATGCCGCTGGCAATCACGAAAATTTCGAGCGCGGTATACAACGCCGCATTCGCGCGAATGTTACCCCAGCCAAAACCTACCCAGAACGTTTCCCACACTTCGCGCAATTGCGTCAGCAGTTGCATCGTCGTCAAAGGCGTTTCACGCGCGCCAAAGATGCGCGTCATCATCGTCGTGCCAGTGATTTCGCCGTACAACAATACGTTGCGAAGATACCACCACCCCGCGACCGCGAACACAACCGCGCCGAAAACGCTTAAACGTAGCACCAACAGCTTGGGGTGTTTACGAAACACATAGACCAAAACCAGCGCGCCCAAGATCGACAAACCCAGTCCGCTTACTTTGGCGAGCGCGGCCAGTCCAGTCGCTATGCCGAGCAAGACCATGTCGCGCCAGCCTGGCTCGACCAGAAACAAACGAACCGTCATCCACAACGCCAACGCGGACATGGCGACAATTGTGCTGTCATTGCTCACCGCGCTACTGACAAATAAAAATTGCGGTACAAATCCAGCCAGCGCCGCGGCACTTGCCGCAAGATATTTTCGATCAGGAAAAATTTCGAGGGTCAACAAATACGTAAACAAGACACTGAGCGCGCCCATCAATACCGAAAGCCATCGCGCGAGATGAATCGCCAACGCCGCGCCATGCCAGGGGAAACTTTCGAGCGAGGTGTGAATGAATAAATTCTTGTTATCGTTGACGACGCCCGGTACGTTGAAACCATAATGCGGATTTTCCCAGACGATACCAGGATAATCCGATGAATCAATCCAAAACGTCGCGGCGGCGGCAAGCACATAATACAACGGTGGCTGGCTACCTTCCTGCCGCGCAAGATGCGTCAGTGTGCCGGTGGTTTGAATGGGCAAACCACGCCCCGTTGCCACGTTCTGCACAAACGCATAATGCCATTGCTCGTCAGGCGCTTCGAATAGCGGCGTCGTGACGCTGTAGAAAATTCCGAGCACGACAAACACCGTCAACACAAGCGCGATCTCACGATGCGCGCGCAACGTTCGCAACATTAGCGTGCGACCTCCAACGTTGTTTGCAAGACCAGGTGATCACCGCTAATCTGTCCCTGATCATCGCGTAGATTCAGGCGCGCATTGGTTTTCAAATCGTACCACCCCAGTTCAATTTGATATGTTCCAGCAGGCAGATCGGTTGGGAGAGTGAGCATCAAGTTGTCTTGGACTTGCTCACCCACATCCCAAATCGATGTTGGATCCGCGCCGTTTTGCGGTTGATGATCCGCCTGCGCGACAATGTGTCCGCGCGGATCCAGCACATGCACAAACACACTGTAATCGCGATCCAACTCTGCCAGCCCGCGCCACGCCAACGTCATCGGCACACTATCGCCCGGGTGAATCGGCGTAAGCGGTAGTGCGTATCCTTCCAACAAAATCTCTTGATCAAAATTAGCCGTTTGCCGCAGAGGCGGATCGTATACTGCTGATTTTTGCGCCGCCACTTTGACTGCGCCAACAATCACGCGGCTATCCACTGGTTTGCCATTCGCATCAAGCACATCCAGCCGATTTTGATCGAGAACATTGTAAAGCCCAATCTCGATCAGATATTTTCCCGGCGGGGTGCGCGCTGGCACAGCCAGTATATGATGTGTTGAAATCGTTTCGCCTGGTTTCCATAGCATCGTTGAATATACGCCCAGTCCCGGAATCACATCCAACCCGCTCGCGACATTGCCGTTGACATCGAGCAAATGGACAAAGATCATATAATCATCAGACAAACGCCGAGCCGTTTGCCACTCTAGCGAGACTGCCAACGCCCCACCTGGTTGAACCCGAGTCGCGTCAAGCGACGAACCCACCAGACTAATTGGGTTGCTTAAACGCACGACGTTTTTCGGCGCACTAGCCGCAAACGCCAAATACTGGCGCGGCGTGATCGCAAATGCGCGTGCCACCGTTTGACCCAGCGTGTCGCGGATTTCTTGCGCCGGCACATTCGCACGCAAACGCGCTTCCAAATTCGCGGCAACCTCGGCGCGCAAAGCGGGCAACAGATAGACCGTGTTGCCGCGCAGTAACACAAACATCGCCGGATCGTTAACGTAAGCGCGTCCCTCGAAACGAAAACGACTTGGATCAACTGGGAACATGACCCAGGCTGGTTCGTCTAACCAAGGATCAAGGTGTTCCACCGCGCTGATATACGGCGCGCGTTGCCCGGCAAGAAACCGCACCGGCTGACGCGCAAATTCATTCAACGGAACGAACACGGATTGAGTTTGGCGCGCCAGCCATTCGCCTTCGGTCACTTCGGCGCGATTGAAATTTGCGTCATCCGTTATTTGCGCCGCGCGATTCCATTGAACCAGATAAGTGAATCCAGAATTGAACGCGCTCGCGGACAATAACCCAATGCCGATGAAAAACGCAGCGTGCTTGTACCAGCGCTTGGCAAAATCGAACAGCGCGCTAAATCCAACTGCCGCGACAAAAAATACCGGCGGGATGATGCCAATCACGCGCAGTTCCTGCGGAAAAATTTCATTGCCGCCGATCAAATCAGGCAAGAGCATGACCCCAATGGCAATCAACGCCCAAGCCATTTCGATCCGCCGCCACTGCCGCGCGCAAACCACAATGCCAATCAACAAAAATGTAAACCAGATCGGATCGAGCAGTGGTTGAGCGAGCGGATTATACTGTCCCTGCCAAACCCAGCCGAGCATCTGGAACTGGCTGATCAATTTCAACGCAATGACACCCAGCAAGCCTACCTGGGAGTACGCCGGATGTTGCAGGAGCGTGACCTGGCTCGCGCGAAAAAACGCCGCGCCCGGATACACCATTTCGAACACGCCAAGTGGCGCGGCAATCACCCCGCCGATAGCAAATGTTAGCGCAATGCCGCGCCAACGTGCGCGCGCCAACGCGCGTTGAAAAATAAATAAATAGGCGATGAGCGTAGCGAGCAGGATCGGTAAAAACAGCGCGCTGAGATAAGTGTAATAACCCACGCCGAGAACAACGCCCGCGAATGCAAAATCGCGCGCGCGCCCGGACCGCCAGCCGCGCCAGAAAAAATACAACAGTCCCATCTCGAACAAGGGAATCATGATCGCGCGCAAGCCCAGGCGGCTGAGATGCGCATGTTCCACGCAAAACGCCAAACCGAATGCGCTGACGAACGCCAGGCGACGATCAACCTGAAGTGCCCGCACAAAAACATACAATGCGGGAATCGTCAACGTGCCAATAATTGCCGTGACCAAACGAAGCGCAAAAATGTTTGCGCCCAACAACGCGACGCTGGCGGATTGCAAATAAATGATCAGCGGCTCTGGCGCGCCGACGCGATAAAACAACGGACGCAATCCTTCATACAGGATTGTTAACGCATAAACACCGTTCGTCGCCGCATCACGATCCGTGCCGGGCGGCAATGCGTCCAAAGCAAACACGCGCATCGTCCATGCCGCTAGCACAATCCCAGCCGTCCCCAGGACCCAGGTTTCGCGTGATCGCATCCTAAGGTTCGGCATTGATGATCACGCGATCGCTGTTCGCGGCTCCGCTTGCGCCAGCCGCTACCGGCAATCGTGCGCCCGTATCTGCGCGATACAAACCAATTTCGATGCGTTGCGCGCTGACCCCCGCTGGCAACGCGAGGTCGTACGCATCGCGCACATTTTCATTCGCGCCCCACAGCGACGTAGGATTATTCCCGGCTTGCGGCTGTTGATCGATCTGCGCAATGATTTTGCCATTCGCATCAAGCGCATGCACAAACACCGTATAATCGCGAACTGGGATCGCGCGCGCGCGCCAATATAACACGAGTTTCAAACCTTGCGCTGGATTTTGATCTTTCGCCAAATCATAGCCCATCAATTCGATCTGATTGCCAAAGAGAGCGGACATGCGATTTTGCGGGTTGAGCGCCGCCGTTTCACGCACCACGATCTTGATCGCGCCAAGCACCGCGCGATCATCATCCGAACCGAGCACCGGCACGCGATTATTCGGCTTGCCCACCGGATATAAACCGATTTCGATGTCATACTTGCCTGGCGCGCTCGTTGCCGCAACCGGAATCGAAATAACATCGCGGAGCGCGTCACCCGGTTTCCAATACACTGTCGGAAATGCGCCGCGCGCCGGAATCACATCCACACCTCCGCCACTGCGATCATTGGGTCCGACAAGATGCGCGAATACGCGGTACGATTCTGGCATTGCCGCAAGCGCGCGCCAGTAGAGCGTCAAGCGCACCGCGTCGCCCGGCTGAACGATGCGCGTGTCCAGATCATAACCGCGCAATTCGAGCTGGTTCGCAAAATTGAATTGCACAGGATGGGTTGCGCGTGCCAGTTCGGTTTCAGAGGCAAGCGCCGGACGCGCGTATGCCGGAAGCGTGTTGGCGACCAGCACGAATAACGCCAGCGCGAAAAAAGCAATCATCACGATGAAAGGCAAACTGCGCATCGCAAATTGCGAATTGCGAAAAACTCGGCGAGTGATTTCTGCCCAGCCAGCGACAAAAAACAAACTCAACGCACCGAGCGTCGGAAACAGATAGCGACCTTGATCAGCGCCGACCGTTGTTTGAATAAATTGAAATTGCGCGGCGAGAATAAACCCAAGCCAAGCGGCAAGAATGAAAAACGAAAAACGAATTGTGGCTTGGGAATTACGGATTGTAAAAAGGACGATGCCAATGAGCGCAATTAAAAACAGCCCAGCCAGGCCAACGAGTAACAGCGGCGCAAAATCGCCGGGCGTAGGTCCGCCCCAAAATGTTTGCCAAAGCCAGGGAAGCGAAATCTGGAAAAACTCGGCGGGCGTGAGCGGACCGGAACGTGGAAAGAGCGCCGACGCCGAGACTAGTTTGAGCGCGAGCGGATCGCCGTACAAAACCAGGTTGCGCGCAAACCACCATCCGGCAAGCGCCAGAATCATAGCGAGCATGATCGCGTTCGCTGTGAACGCCAAACGCGCATCGCGTTTGCGCCACGCCATCACACTCAGCACAAGCATCGAAAGCGGCACCAAGCCCAGTGCCGTCGTCTTGGTCAGCAACGCAAGTCCGATCAGCGCGCCAAGCCCTGCGGCGGCGCGCCCCGTCAACGCAAGCTCAGCATTCAGCAACTTGATCCACACAAGCACAGTCAGCGATGAAAACGCGGCGAGCGCGGCATCGTTTGAGACGAGCGCGGACGCAAAGAGAAAACTGGGATTGAATGCGACGAACGCGGCCGCGGCGAGGGCGAGCCAATGGTGATTAGTTAATAGCGCATTGCCAAGCACCGCAGTGGTCAAATGGTACGTTGCCCACACGGTGATTGCACCAAATACAATCGAAAGCAAACGCGCAAGGTGAACCGCGAGCGTCGTCCGCGTAAATGGAAAATTTTCCGAGTCGGTATGATAGTAGATATTCCGTCCGCAACACGCGGGATCGCCAAGAAACGTCGCGCCATAATTGCGCCACAAGTGCTGGGCATAATCGCTCGTATCAATCGGTGTAATCAACGCGGCGGCCAGCGCGTAATAGAGCGGCGGTTGCCAACCCTGGTGTCCCGCCGCGCCGCCACCCGCCTCGAATAATTGCACTGGCAACGCGCGTTGATCCGCAAGAAATTTCGCAAAACGAAAATGATCGTCTTCGTCGGGTCCTTCAAACAATGGGATGATGAATGAATAGCACAGCGCCAACGCGACAAAGACAATCAGCAAAAGCACGAGCGGACGATTTAGTTTCAAGCGAGCGGGGAAAAATATCACAGCGATTTCAAGCCAACTAGATGCAGATTCAAATTTACAAAATAGGCGGGCAAATTTTTTGCCCGCCTATTTTCTACGCATTGGGTTGTTTTTGCAAATCCGCACCTTGCGGCTCGACAAGCGGCGGCGCGAAACCGAGCAAGCCAAATCGTTTGCGGAAAAGAAAAAACAAGTTGTAAAAACCATCACGCCAGATACGCAATTTGCTCACACCGTGCCGCTCTTTGTAATAAATCGGCAGTTCATTCGCGCGGATGAGTTTCGGTTTGGACATGGCTTCGAGTTTGATTTCTTCGGAGAAGGCCATGCCATCGCTGGTGAGGCTGAGGTGTTGGAGGACTTGGCGACGAAACACCCACATGCCCGATTGCGAATCGCGCACCCGAAACCAGAACAACAACAGAATAAACCAGTTGAGCACATCGTTGCCAAATACGCGCAACCAATTACTCGGCTTGTCCTTGTGTCCTGTGCGATCACACGTGATAAAATCAAACCCTTCGTCAATCATCACGTCCAGCAGAATCGGAATGAAATTACGCGGATAGGTGCCATCGCCATCCATCGTCACGATAATGTCGCCGGTCGCGCGGCGCAAGCCGGTTTTGTACGCCGCGCCATAACCTTGTTTTTTTTCGAGAACAACAACTGCGCCAAACTGCCGTGCGATCTCCGCCGTATGATCCGTTGAATTGTTGTCCGCGACGATCACCTCGTCCACGAGAGACGGCAGATCGCGATAGACCTCGGGCAAGCCGTGCTCTTCATTGTAGCACGGCATCACAAGCGAAATCCGATGATTTTTGTACATTTAGGAATCTGTAAACAGGCAAACCAGGATCGCCACAATCAAAAACGTGCGCTGGGCGCGTTTACCTGTATGCCTCCTTTACGTTTCGATGCGATAGCTCTCCGCCGCGCGCGGCGCGGATTTCATCACTTCGGGCGACAAGCCGTGCCTAAGTTGCGCCCATTTCAAACTCGCCCACTCGCGCAAAATGACCGGATACATCAACGGGTTGAACAGAATGTTGATAGTCATAAAGCATTCATAGGTGCAATAACATTTGGTCTTGCTAATCCACTCGCGCGTCTCGTCGGCTTTTTGGCTCGACCAGATTTTCTTGAAATCGTAATCATAGTCACGCACATTGCCGAGAATTTTTTCTTCGAGTAGTTCACACGCCAGCACATCGCCGTTGGCATACATCGCGCCGCCCAGCGTGCCCGCGTAGCACGGAATGATAAAGCGGCGCTCCTTGACCATGCGCGTCAACATTTTGGGACGAATAATGCGCTTGGCGTTAATAAAATCGCCAAAGGGTATTTTGTAATAACCGGAGAGCTCGCGCTTTTTATTTTCCTCTTCCAGGCGATAGTGAAAGTTCATATAGTTATCAATATCAAACTGGTTCGCCTTGGGATCAATCGGCGGCGTGTACTTTGCCGCCGGGTCTTTCGGCCCGCCGCGCAAGAGCAAGGTAAAGACGGTATTGACGCCGACATACGTTTTCAAATAATCGTAAATCTCGTCGAGCTTTTCGTGGTTGTACGCGCTGACCGCGATCTGGATGCACGCGGAGAAATTCGGATAGTGTTTTTCGAGAATGCGGAGTTCGCGATAGGTGCGAATGGCGCGGTCGAACAAGCCCTTGAACCCGCGAAACTTGTCGTGGTCTTCGCCCACACCGTCAATCGAAATGTCAATATGCAAATCCATATCCGGACACGCATCCAGCATCTCGCGTGTGCCATCTACCACGCGGCTGGTCAACGAGCCGTTCGTCGGAATACCGACGTTGGGCGCGTGATTATTCTTGTGGAAAATTTTGACAATCTCGGGCAAGTCTTTGCGGAGGAACGGCTCGCCGCCGGTCGGCGTGAAAAAGATCATATCGTCCATTGACGCGCTGACTTTTTCGATTTCGTCAATCGTCAACTCGCCGGTGTGCCGCTCGTGCGAACCAAGCAAACAGTGTCCGCAACGCGCGTTGCAATTTTTGGTAATGAACAGGACAAAGTACAATGGCGACGCGCCTTTTTTGTAGAGAATGCGCGGCGCAAACTTCATATAGTTCAGCATGGACATTTTCGTCTTCTCCTTTGACGTGCTATGGTTGTCGGGGCGCGTTGCCCCGGTGTGTTTGGATCGAAACGTTAGTACTTTATTCCGCGAATAAAATCGAACCCGCCTGCCGCCATTCCGCAACCAACTGCAAGTGCGTCAATCGGTTGGACGCATCCGGCGATCAGCGCAAATCCCGCGCCACGTTCGTTCACCAAAAACGCGAACCAAGGTAGAAATAAAAAGTAAAACCCAAAAAGTAAACCAATGCCTGCGGCAAATAAAATCGGCGTGACGAGTGCGAGGACAAGACACCCGAGCGCGGCAAAGATGGCCGGCACGGCAAGTTGGTAAAACGCCGGAACGCTCGTGTAAAACGGCTGACCCCATTTGCGGAGCCGCAATAACACCAACGCGCGCGCACGCCAATAATCTGTGACGAGTACCTCGCGCGGCGTGTAATGTTTGTGATGCACCGCGGTCACGCGATCATCCAGCCGGACGTAATGTCCCGCGACCCAGGCGCGTTGTCCAAATTCCGTATCTTCGGTAATGCTCGCGCCAGAATAATTTTCGTCAAACCCGCCTAGTTGCAAAAAAACCTGGCGGCGCATCGACGCAATACTTGTGTAAAACAAACCAATGCGCTCGCGCGGAATCTTGGCGTAACTGAATCGCATCCACAAATTTTTATAGTTGCTCGCAAAATCCGCAAATGGAATGTGCGCATCGAGCAAGCCCACCACGCCCGCGATCGTTGCCTCGGCGAAATTTTCCGCGACGTATTGCAACGCATCCGGCGCAACAGTTACGTCATCGTCCGTAAAAAATAAAACGTCACCCGTCGCCGCCTGCGCGCCGCAGTTTTTCGCGCGCGCCGCACCAATGTTTTCCGCCAGCGCGATTACGCGGCAACCCAAACGCCGCGCAATTTCCGCCGAAGTGTCGGTGGATGCGTCATCAACAACGATGATTTCAGCGGGCGCAAGCGTTGAAGCGCGGAGCGATTCCAAACACGCGGCGAGGGTTTCTGCGCCGTTGTGCGTAGGGATGATGACGGAAATGGGTGGCGTGGACATTTGAGCGCGGGGATTATAGCACGGCGAGAGAGGTTCGTCAAAGCGATAGGGCAGGAATAAACCAAAGGAGTATTTTCAGAAAATGGGTGTGCGAAACGCTACTCTCTATTTCGCCACCCTCTGCATTTTCGCCGCGTAGAGAATCACCGAACCAGCCACAGCGACATTGAGCGAGCCAACCTTGCCCCACATCGGCAAGCGCACAACCAGGTCGCAATGCTCGCGCACGAGGCGGCTCACCCCCGCGCCTTCACTGCCCAGGACAAGCGCCAGCGCAGATTTGAAATCGGCGCGCGCATAGTCCATCGCATCGGGTGTATTTTCCACACCATAGACCCAGACATTGGCGCGTTTCAATTCTTCGATCGTGCGCGTCAAATTTGTTACCCGCGCAATTTTCAAATGATTGACCGCGCCCGCCGACGATTTGACGACTGCCGGAGTTACGCCTACTGCGCGCCGTTCCGCGATGATGACGCCATGCACGCCAACCGCTTCAGCCGTGCGCAAGAGCGTGCCAAAATTTTGGGGGTCTTGCACCGAATCGAGGATAAGCAAAAATGGCGGCTCGCCGCGTTCAAGCGCATCCGCCAACAACGCCTCCACTTCAACATAGCCGTACTCGCCGACGCGCGCGACGACACCTTGATGATTGCGCGCAATATGATCGAGTTCGTCCCGCGAAACGCCGCGCACCGGCACATTCGCCGTCTTTGCCAACGCGATCATTTCGTTGAGCGCACTTTGCGCGTGCATCCCGCGCGCGATCATAATTTCTTCGATGGCACGTTCGGCGCGCAAGGCTTCAAGAACCGCGTGACGACCGTAAAGGTAATCAGACATTATGCCGATTTCCACCTAGTGCCTTGTGGCGTGTCCTCCAGCGTAACGCCGAGAGCCGCGAGGTCCAAGCGAATCTTGTCCGCGAGCGCAAATTGTTTCGCGGCGCGCAATTCTTTCCGCGTGGCGATCAACAATTCGATGAACGGCGCGGCGGCGAGCGCATTCGCCGACGATTCTGCCACGCGCAATGTCAACCCGAAAATCCCGGCGAGTTCGTACAGAGTCGCTTGCGCGGGCGCAAGTATTTGCGGCGTAGCGCCTTCGTTGCGCGCACGGTTGATCTCGCGGGCTAGATCGTACAACGCGGCAATCGCTTGCGGCGATCCAAAATCGTCGTCCATCGCCGCGATAAATTTTTCGCGCGTCTGCTGGGCAACCTGGGCTAGCGGGCTATCGCTAGCACCGGATGGCGCAACGGCGTCTTTAACCGCCACGCGCAAACGTTCCAACCCCGTCTCGGTTGCGCGGACGCCTTCAGCGCTCCAGGTCAGCGGCGCGCGATAATGCGTCGAAAGAATGTACAGGCGAATTGCGTCTGGGTTATATTGTGCCAACGCTTCTTCAATACTCACCACATTGCCCAAGTGCCGCGTCATTTTTTCGTCTTCGCTTTGCCCGGGCAATTTGAGCAACGCGTTGTGCATCCAGTACTTGGCAAAGGGTTTGCCGGTGTACGATTCGCTCTGCGCGATTTCGTTTTCGTGATGCGGAAAAATCACGTCCTGCCCGCCACCATGAATATCAATTTGTTCGCCATGCTCTTCCAAGTTCATCGCGGAACATTCAATATGCCAGCCCGGCCGGCCTTTGCCCCACGGACTATCCCAGGCTGGTTCGCCGGGCTTGGACGCTTTCCACAACGCAAAGTCCATCGGATCTTCTTTGCGCTCATCCACTTGAATGCGCGCGCCTGCTTCCATATCATCCAGCGCGCGGTGCGCGAGTTTGCCATAGTCATCGTCCTTGCGCACGCGAAAATACACATCGCCGTTCATGGCATACGCATATCCTTTGTCGATCAGCCCTTGCGCGATCTGGATAATCGTTGGAATCACGCTAGTCGCGCGCGGGTATGCGTCGGCGCGCGAGATGTTGAGCGCATCCATCTCGCGAAGAAATCGTGCGATATATTTTTCGGCGAGCGCTTGAATCGTAGTGTTTTCTTTTTGCGCGGTGGCAATGATGCGATCTTCAATGTCGGTAAAATTTTGGACGTGACGCACCGTATAACCGCGAAATTGGAGATAGCGTTTGATCGTATCGAAAATAATGTAAGACAAGGCATGACCGACGTGCGCGGGTCCGTAGAGATTAGGACCACACACGTACATGGCAACTTGGTTCGGTTTAAGCGGAATAAATTCTGCTTTATGGCGGGTCAGTGTGCTATACACTTGAAGCGACATTTTAAATTTCTCCCAAAGGTATGTTCAGCAAAAAAATAGGGACTGAACTTGGATGTCGCGCACTTGGATACGGATCACTTTTTTTCGTCTGTTGGCGCGGCAAAAATCATGCGACCCTGGTTCGTCTGTAACATGCGCGTGACCGTTACGTCAATCGTATTGCCTACGAATTTTTTTGCGTTATCAATCACGACCATTGTGCCATCGTCGAGATAACCCACCCCTTGTCCTAACTCTTTGCCTTCTTGGACTACGCGCACCTTCATGCCTTCACCGGGCAAGACCACCGCGCGGATCGCGTTGGCTAGTTCGTTAATGTTTAACACGCGGACGCCCTGCAATTCGGCAACCCGGTTCAAATTGTAATCATTGGTGACGACAGGACAATGCAAATTTTTGGCAAGCCGAATGAGTTTGTCGTCAACTTCGTGAACTTCTTCCACATCTAGATCGGTGATACGAATTGGGACAATCGATTCTTTTTGCAGTTTATTGAGCATTTCAAGTCCGCGCCGCCCGCGATTGCGCCGGAGCGAATCGGCTGAATCGGCAATATGTTGAAGTTCGGCAAGCACAAAACGCGGAATCATCATCGTGCCGTCAATAAAACCAGTGCGTGAAATATCTGCGATGCGTCCATCAATGATCACGCTCGTATCCAACAACACTTGTTTTTCAGATGTCGCCTTGGCAAAGCCCTCGCGTCCGATGCGCCCACCGAGGATCGCAAAAAAATCACGCTCGCGCATCACCATCACCCATGCGCCGAGATAGCCAAACAAAATTAGCGATAGGAATGGCAGGATCGAACCAAAGGGCGCGGGCAGAAACGAAAGTGGAAATGCAGAGAGCGCGGCGATGATCAGGCCGATGAGCAACCCAATGGTGGCGGCGAGTAGTTGTTGCGCGGGGATTTGCCGAATCGTACGGCGGGTCCAGAGGTATGGGCGAATCGTCAGCCATGGAGTAATTAACAAACCGAGTGCCGCGCCGGCAAGTGCCAAGACGATGATATAACGAATTTGATCACTCGTACTACCCAAGGCCGCGCCAATTTGCCAACCGGCAATCGCAAACACAAACATGCCAATCAGGCGGAGGAGAAAGTCAAGACTCACGGGAACCTCCTCCTGGTAGCCTTCTGCAATAAAAAAAGTGTACCGCTACAGTACACTCAACCAAACAGGAAAAAATAACAAAATACAATTGCGGGAGACCATGCACCGAATACAAGCGCGGTGGTGGGATTACAGATGGTTTGGGTGTCGCTCCGGCACTAGACGGTAACTCGTATGCAGTTAGGGAACCAGGGAAAATGATGCTCTCACGAGCAAAGATGAATGAATTTGATAATTCCGCTCAAGCGCGTTTATCTTAGCACAGGACAAATCAATTGTCAACGGTAATTGAACTCGCATGAAACAACCGCTGAAATCAAGTCTACAAGACCAAGCCAAGCACGATCGCAGTTTACGGTTTTGGGTCACTACGCTATTCGCTTGACTCGGGTTAGCGACTCGTACAATTGAAAGTTGCGTAAACGCTCAATTCCAAAACAGATGTATCTTACATGAAAGTCAGGAAATAAAAAAACAGATTCCTGCCTGGCAATGACCTACTCTCCCAGCGGTGCGTACCGCCAGTACCATCGGCGCTGGCAGGCTTGACTTCCGGGTTCGGGATGGAACCGGGTATTTCCCTGCCGCTCAAATCACCAGAGGAATCTGTTTTTCAGAAACCAAGTTAGAGTTGTTAAAACAGAATAGAAGGTAATTACGATTTCAATTCATTAATATCCCGAGAGCAAGCCCTCGCGCATTAGTAGTAGTTCGCTCAGACATCACTGCCTTTACACGCCTACCCTATCAAGGTGATGGTCTATCACCGCGCTTACTCTGTTAAACAGATGGGGGATCTAATCTTGGGGCATGCTTCCCACTTAGATGCTTTCAGCGGTTATCATTGCCGAACATGGCTACCCAGCTATGCCGTTGGCACGACAACTGGCACACCAGCGGTCCGTCCACTCTGGTCCTCTCGTACTAAGAGCAGCTCCCCTCAAATCCCCTGCGCCCACACTGGATAGAGACCGAACTGTCTCACGACGTTCTGAACCCAGCTCGCGTACCGCTTTAATGGGCGAACAGCCCAACCCTTGGGACCTACTCCAGCCCCAGGATGCGACGAGCCGACATCGAGGTGCCGAGCGAAGCCGTCGATGTGAACTCTTGGGCTTCACCAGCCTGTTATCCCCGGGGTAGCTTTTGTCCGATAAGCCACGACCTTTCCACACAGAGTCGTGGGATCACTAAGCCCGACTTTCGTCTCTGCTCGACTTGTAGGTCTCGCAGTCAAGCTCCCTTGTGCCTTTGCACTCAGCGGCTGGTTTCCATTCAGCCTGAGGGAACCTTTGGGCGCCTCCGTTACATTTTAGGAGGCGACCGCCCCAGTCAAACTGCCCGCCTGGCACGGTCCGTCCGCCGGATAACGGCAAGACGTTAGGGTCGAAATTTCTTGAGGGTGGTATTTCAACGTTGGCTCAACCGAGTCCGCGAACCCAGTTTCTCCGCCTCCCACCTATCCTACGCACAACAAACCTCAACTCAATGCCAGGGTACAGTAAAG
>JBBIUF010000074.1:0-20803 GCA_037440365.1 Chloroflexota bacterium | reverse complement strand
GCGGCAGTCGGGGGGGCTTGGGTTGGCGCGGCCGTGGGTGCTGGCGCGCATGCCGTCACGATCAACACGGCAAGCATGGCTAGCGCAACGATCAGTACAATCTTTTTCACGTGAGTCTCCTTCGAAATTAAATTCACACGAAATCAAACAGGGTTGATAAACCAGGTTTATAGAGAGACATTTCTCCTTTCGGTACGTTCGCCTTTACTGGGCGCGACGTGCCAAGCGAATTTTGTACTCGTATAGGTCGGGGCGGTAGAACGTCGTGGTATATCCAATGGGGCGCATCTCGGTCGTGTAAATCAGGCGTCGCCGCACGAGCAAAGGTGCTTGCCGCCGGATTTTTAGTTGCCGCGCGATAACTGTATCCGCGCTCATCGCGCTAATTGATTCGTCGGCTTCAAGCAAGGGAATGTGGTAGACGCGTTCGATCATTTCATATAGCGAAACTGCGTTGAGGTTTTGCGTGGCAAGTTGGTTGCCGATGTCGGGATGCCAATAACCCTGCGCCAGCGCGATGGGTTCCGTATTGGCAAATTGCACGCGCTCGATCAGAAACGCCTGAGCGCGCGGCGCAAGTTTCAATCGGCGGGTCACATCGGCGGGTGGAATTGCGAACTGCGCGCGGAGCAATTTGAAATTGGGTTTGATCTGGCGGTTCTGCATTTCTTCCGCAAACGAGGTGAGGTGCGCGAGGTGTTCTTCAATTTTGGAGCGTTTGACGAACGTGCCTTTGCCCGCTTGACGATAGATCAACCCTTCGCGCGCCAGATCGTGAACGGCGCGGCGCACGGTCGTGCTACTCAGGACATAGCGGCGCATTAATTCGTGTTCAGTGGGAATGGCCTCGCCAGGCTTGTAGGTGCCTAACGCAATTTCTTCGCGCAAGGTATCTTCGAGCCAGCGGTAGTACGGGGAAAAACGAGCGGACGACATGCCAATTCTCCATTGAACCGTGTATTATTGCACTATTACACTATTGGTAGCATAACACAGTTTTACAGCGGCGTCAAGGGCGTGTTCTAGATTCTAGATTGTACGCCGCGTTGCCACACGGACGGCGGGGACGCCGTTCCGCGCCAACACACGGGAAATTATTCTTTTACAAACCCTTAGCGTCCCAACGCGCGCATTAAAATATCTGGACGATTAGTGGTAATGCTGTCCACGTTCATCGCAATAAATTTACGCATGTCGCTTGCTGTGTCAACGGTCCATACGCCCACGGCGAGTTTGCGCGCGTGTGCTTCTTGCGCTAGTTGCGGTGTGAGCAGGGTGGCATTCACGCCGATGCCATCCGCAAACGCGAGGTCGGCGGCGATTGCGGCAGGTTGGCTAAGGTCGTGCGTGCGAAAATAATCTGTGGTGACGAGCGCGATGATCGAGACTTTGGCATTGAGGGCACGAATCTGTTTGAGCGTGTCAAACTCGAATGCCATAATGCGCACGCGCTCCAACATACCACGTGCGGCGATTGCGTCCAACACTTTTTGCTCGATGCCGGGATAGCGTTTGCCCGCCGCGTCGGTTTTGATTTCAACTTCCATTTGCACATTCGTTGGCTGAGTCAGGTCAAGCACCTGCGCGAATGTCGGCACAACTTGTTTGTCCTTCGCGCCAGAAAATTTTGCCGCGGCGTTGAACGCTTGCAACTGGCTCAAGAGAAGCGCGCTCACATTGCCTTTGCCATCGGTTGTGCGCTCCACGGTTGGATCGTGAATCACGACCGGCACACCATCCTGGGTCAGGTGAAGATCCATCTCGATAAAATCTGCGCCAAGCGCAATGCCGTTCTGAAATGCGGCGAGTGTATTCTCTGGTTGCAGTCCTGCGCCACCGCGATGTGCGCTGATCAGAATTGTTTTGCTGACCTGGGTCGGTTCCATGGTTGATAGGTTGCTTGGAACGATCGTTGGTATATTTGTCCGAGTGCTGGTCGGTGTGACGGTCGTTGGTGTGCTACACGCGACGAGAAAAATTGTAAAGAGAATAAGAGCAAAATATTTGCGCATGATTGCCTTACATGAAGAGACCCGAAGGGTTTTGCCCTTCGGGTCTGTCTGGATTTTACTTGGGTGCGGTCTTGTTATAGTCGGTGAGATATTTTGTGACATCGGTTGCCGCGTCGTCCAGCGCCGCTTGCGGTGTCTTTTTGCCGTTAAGCACTTCTTCAATCGCGAGTTCGATCCGTTGACGCGATTGCGGCATCACGCCACTCACTGCACCTTGCGCAGGACGAACCGCCGGTGCGGCGTGCAATTGATCCACCGCAGTCAAGAATTGCGGATATTGCGTGACCCATTGCTTGTCCAGCGGAACATCATACGAGGCTTTGCGGAGCGGATAGTAACCGCTCTGCGTGTGCCAGTATGCTTGAATGTCGGGCGTCGTGATGAACTTGACGAATTGCCACGCGCAATCTTGCTCAGCTTGCGGGCGGTCTTTCATGATATAGACCGCCGCGCCGCCGATGATGGTGCCAGATTTGGTATACGCGGCTTCGTCCGGGCGCGGAATAAATGCCGTGCCGAGTTCGAATTTGCCGGTGGCGGCGGTGATGTGCGCGCGCAGGCGGGCTGTGGATTCAATGTACATCGCGACCTGACCTGAGTTGAATGCGGCAACAACCGCATCTGTGCCAGCGGGTGCGCGGCCGAATTGTTGATAGACGCCAGCGTCCATCCCGTCTTTCCAGAACTTGACGGCATTCACGCCTTCAGGTCCGTTGAACACAGCTTTGGTTGCGCGGGCATCGCGGCCATTGCCGTTGTCGAGATACAAACCACCGGCGGATGCATTCAATTGCTCAAAGATCCAGCCGTAGATCGAAATGCCATAACCAGCGACGGTCACTTTGCCGCTTGCGTCTTTCTTCGTCAGTTTTTTAGCATAGTCCAGAACTTCGGCATACGTGCGCGGCGGTTTGTTCGGATCGAGACCGGCGGCTTTGAACAAGTCTTTGTTATAGTACAGGATCGGGCCAGAGGTATTGAACGGCATTCCATACAATTTGCCGCCAATGGTGTAATAGCTCAACACGTTCTTTTCGTAATCACTCATGTCGAACTTGTCTTTGTCAATGAAATCTTGCATTGGCGTGACCACTTGGAGGTCGGCGAACAATTGTGTGGCGAGGTCATACATCTGCACGAGCGCGGGCACATCCTTGGATTGCAAGCCAGCTTTGACTTTGTTCAGCGAATCATCGTACGTGCCTTGGAAGATCGGGGTGACGTAGCATTTAGATTGCGACAAATTAAAGCGGCCACCCATTTCGACAATGGCATCACCATTGGTGCCGGACATGGCATGCCAAAAGTCGAACTTGACTGCGCCAGAGGGAACCGGGACGGCGGTTGTTTTGGGCGCGGCGGTTGCCGTGGGACCTGCCGGGGCGGGCGCTTTGGTGGCGGCCGCAGGCGCGGCGGTTGGTGGGGCGGCGGTCGGCGCGGCAGTGGGCGCAGGCGCGCACGCCGCAATCGCCGCAAGTGCGACGATCAATGCAAGCACGAGCAACATCGTTCGTTTCATTCTACTTCTCCTCCTAAGAGAGTTGGATATGTGGGTGAGGGTGGAATTGATGGTTGGACGCAAACGCATCACCCGTCGAAATCGTATTTAGGGAATGAGCAATACTTTGCCGATGGCTTGGCGACTGGTCAGAAAATCTTGTGCCGCCGCAACTTCGGCCAATGGGAATGACTTGGCGATTCGCACTGTTAATTTGCCCGCGCGCATCCAATCGAACAAGTTGCCACTGCGTTCGAGCAGTTCGGCGCGCGTTGCAGTATAGTGCGCGAGCGTTGGACGTGTGAGAAACAGCGAACCTTTGGCGTTAAGCATTTGTGGATCAAACGGTGGCACTGCGCCAGATGATTGTCCATACAGCACCAACATGCCGCGTGGTTTCAAACAGTTCAGACTTGCGTCGAACGTGGTTTTGCCAACCGAATCATACACTACCTCGACGCCTTGACCATTGGTCAAGTGTTTGACTGCGGCGGCAAAATCCTGGGTTGTATAAAAAATGATTTCATCGGCACCGGCAGATTGTGCCACGCGCGCTTTTGCTTCCGTTGAGACGGTGCCGATCACGCGCGCGCCATACGCTTTTGCCAACTGGACCAAAAGCGCGCCGACGCCACCCGCCGCCGCATGAACGAGCGCGGTATCGCCGGGCTTGAGCGGAAATGTGGCGCGTGCCAAATAATGCGCGGTCATACCTTGCAACATGACCGCCGCCGCTTGCTCCAACGAAATTTCGGCGGGCACTGGGACGAGCCGCCACGCAGGCACATGGGCTAATTTGGCATATGCGCCGAGTGCGGAAGAGTACGCCACCCGGTCGCCCGGTTTCACTTCAGTGACCTTTGCGCCAACTGCTTCGACGATGCCTGCCGCTTCTTGTCCCAGCGTAAAGGGTACCGGTGGTTTGTATAATCCGGCGCGTTGGTAAATGTCAACAAAGTTAATTCCAATCGCTTCATGGCGCACTCGCGCTTCGTCGGCTCCGAGCGCGGGCAAGGTCACCTCTTCGTAACGCAAAACGTCGGTGCCACCAAATGCGTGGATGCGAATCGCTTTCATCGTTATCCTTTCACCGCGCCAGCGGTCAAACCGCGTATGAGTTGGCGATTGCCGAGAATGAACAAAATAAAAGTGGGAATTAAAATCATGACGATGCCCGCCATCACGATGTTGAATTGCTCGCGTTCTTGGTCCTGCAACAACGCCAGCCCGATCTGCACGGTGCGCATATCCTGGTTGTTGGTTACGAGCAGGGGCCACAGATATTGATTATAGGTTTGCAGGAAACTAAACACGGCGAGTGTGCCCAGCGCGGGCCGCGCGAGTGGCACGGCAATCGTCGTGAGAAAGCGCAAACGCGAACAACCGTCCATGGTGGCGGCATCGTGCAAGTCTTTTGGAATGGACAGGAAGAATTGGCGCACTAGAAACGTGCCAAAGGCGGTTGCCATATAGGGCAGGGCAAGTCCCAGATACGAATCTTTGAGCGACATGGCGCACGAGGGTTTACTGGGATCAATCGTAAAGTTGATCAAATTGACCTGTTTGATCAGCTGAAGGACGCCGACAAAAAGCGGATTGTCCGAGCAAAAGGGAAGCGGATTTTTCGCTGTGATGGTCAAATAGTTGGGAATGATGGTCGCTTCCCAGGGAATCATCATCGTGGACATGAAGATGATAAAGAAAAAATTCTTGAAGCGAAAGTTGATAAAGGCAAACGCATATGCCGCGAGGCTCGCTAGAATCAAATGCGAAACCGTTACGAGTCCCGATTGAATGATGCTATTCAGCAAATAGCGCGGAATGGGCGCGAGCGTCAGCGCATCGGAAAAGTTTTGCCAATTGAAGGTGGTCGGAAATAAATGCGGCGGATAGGTCGAGACTTCGGTTTCGAGCGCCAGACTGGTGACAACGGCTTGATACATGGGGTACGCGACAATGATCGCTAAAAAGACAAGCAGAGCATAGAGCAGAAATTTTTGGATCGGCGTATAGCGGGCGTTGGTTTCATTCATGCGTAAAACACTCTCCGTTCCAATACACCAAATTGAATCACCGTGAGCAGGAACATGATCAGAAATAGAATGATGGATAGCGCGCCGGCAATGCCATACTGCCCGTTAAAATAAAATGTGGTATAGATCAGATACACGAGCGCATTGGTTGTTTGCACCGGACCGCCGCGGGTGAGCACGTTGATCTGGGTAAAGGTTTGGAATGCGCCGAGCGTTTGGACGACGACGAGGAAAAAAATCGTTGGCGAGATCAACGGAATGGTGATGTGCCGGAACCCTGCCCAAAAACCCGCGCCGTCAATTGTCGCGCTTTCGTACAACTCTTGTGAGATGCCTTGCAGTGCCGCGAGCAGAATCACGGTGCAAAAACCCAAGTTCAGCCAGACGGTTACAATTGTCACGGAAATTAACGCCGTGTCAGGACTGACGAGCCATTGCACCCGCGGCAGACTGAGGAGATCGAGAAAATAATTGAGTACGCCGTTGACGGGATTAAAGAGGAATAGAAAAATCAGCGACGCGGTTGCGCCCGAAACGGCAATGGTCGAAGAAAAGATCACGCGGAAAACACTAATCGCCTTGAGCTGGACGTTCGAGACGACGGCGAGGAACAGCGCGCAGATAATCGTCGTGGGGACCACATAGAGCGCGAAGGTGAAGGAGACGCGGAGACTATTCACCAGATCGGCGTCTGCAAAAATCTCCTGATAGTTTTCCAGTCCGGCAAATGCCGCCATGCGGCCGATCGGATCCGTGAGGAAAAAACTAAGCTGGATCGTTTTGAGCAAAGGGATAAACACAAATGAAACAAAAATAATGAGCGAAGGAAGCAGGAACAACATCGCCGTGATAAAATCTTTGAATGCACGGATTTGCGCGCCGCGGGTGGCGCGCGGGGGAAGGGTTGCCGTCTGGGGCATCGTCATAGTCTCGTCCTTGAGTCGTTATGCCGATTGTGGTCAATCGTTGTCGTTGCAATGTTCCGACACGCCGATAATAGCACAATTGGAATAAAGAATCAAATTCTGATTCTTTGCACACGTGTGCAAGATTTTAACTCGCATTAGCTAAAATTACTCGCTTGCGCCTGATCGCTCACGGGGCGTACCGCATCATGTGTGATATTCCGCGATTGCACAATAATTTTGCCCAATCGCGCCTGCTCGGATCAGATCGCAGTGCGTTTGTCCAGCCAGCGCATCATCGCACAGCTCGGTTAACTTGAATTCAAGCAACGCTAAATAAATGACCAAGCCAGGGTTAATGATCCTTAAACCGTGACTTGCAAAATTAGTACTTGACGCCCAAGTAAAAATAGGTATAATAGAACCAGTTCGATATTCTGAAAGGAGTTGTGGCATGGTGTATCTGGTGCTTGGCGATCTGAAAGGGTTTGTGACCTTGCCGTAGTGCATCCATTGCCGGTGTAACGATTCTGCCTGCCGTGAGTGCACTCTGCGCCCACGGTTTTTTGTTGCCTTTTTTCGATTAGCGCGTTCTGCGCGATCGCCGTGGGTTTCTGATAAACTCACGGCGTTTTTATTTCTCTGGAGGTTCTCATGTCTGCACAACTGATTGCACTTGAAATGCACAACGTGTCCAAACGCTTTGGCGCGCCCACCTTTCCCTGGCTCGAACGCGGCACGGCAACCAAAGGCGTGCTGGCGGTTGATCATATCTCGGTGCAAGTGCGGCGCGGCGAAATTTTTGGCGTGCTTGGACCCAATGGGTCTGGCAAATCCACGCTCATTCGCCTTGTCTCGACCTTGCTGGTGCCCGACGACGGCTACGTGACGATCTTTGGTCACGATCTGATCCACGAAGAGCGCACGGTCCAAAAAATGATCAATCGCGTTTCAGTCGAAGCCGCGTTTTTCAAAAAACTATCGCCGCTCGAAAATTTAATGTACGGCGCGCGGCTCTACGGACTCGGCGGCGCGGAAGCGCATCGCAAAATCATCGAAATCTTAAAGCGGCTTGATGTGCGCGAGAATGCGTTCAATCGCCCGATGGAAGAAATGTCGCGCGGGATGCAACAAAAAGTGGCGATTGCGCGCGCCCTGCTCACCGCGCCGATCTTGCTCTTGCTCGACGAGCCAACCACCGGGCTTGATCCGCGCAGTAAACGCGAAGTCCAAGTGTTGGTGCGCGAATTGCGCGATACGCACGACGCGACGATTGTGCTGACTACGCACGATATGGGCGAAGCGGACGCGCTCTGCGACCGAATCGCGATTGTTGCCAACGGCAAGATCGTTGCACTCGACACCCCGGCGGGCTTGAAAATGCTCGTGCCGCACAACGGTCACGCACCGACGCTTGAAGATGTGTTTATGCAATTGACCGGTAAGAAATTGAAATCGGAAGAAGACAACTGACGGAGTGTGGACGTAGAGCAATCCGTTAAATCATAAATCTCAAAAAGGACATGTCATGAACACCCAACTTTTTCAGGGCGCGCTGGTTCGGCTTGCGCCGATTGAACCGGAGCACGATGCGGAGATTGAATCGCAATGGACGCATAACGCCGAATATATGCGCGCGATGTTCGCCGAGCCGATGCGCCCGCTGTCGCCCAATCAGATCAAGAAAAAATACGAGGACGCCGAAAAGGAATCGCATTCCAATAGTTTTCAATTTGCGCTCCGCACGCTTGCCGATGATCGCTTGATCGGCACTGTGGGTTTGGCGCGCATCGAATGGACGAACGGCATCGGCGGGCTCACGCTCGGCATTGGCGCGGCAGACGATCGCGGCAAAGGGTATGGTGGCGAAGCGTTGCGGTTGATTCTCGCGTATGCGTTTGGCGAACTCAATCTCTATCGCGTGGCGGTCAACACCTTCGAATACAATAATCGCGCAATTCGTTTTTTCGAACGCGCGGGTTTTCAGATCGAAGTGCGCCGCCGAGAAGCGATCCATCGCGATGGCAAACGCTGGGACGCGGTGATGCTGGGGTTGTTGCGCGACGAGTGGATCGCGCAAGTGAAAAGGCAATCGTGAAATGGACAACCAACTTTTACGTGGTCAACTGGTGCGTTTGTGCGCGGTGAATGTGGAACAAGACGCGGAGATGATCGCGGCATGGTTTCACGATTCGGAATATTCGATCTTGTCGGATGCGGCGGCGGCGCGAATGTGGTCTGTCAAACAAGTGAAAGAACACGCCGAAAAGGAAATGGAAACCGAATCGGCGACGACGTTTGCGTTTGCAATTCGCGCGCTCGCCGATGATCGTTTGGTAGGCACGATTGACCTTTCTGGCATCCGCTGGACTCACGGCGATACGTTTGTCGGGATCGGCATCGGCAAACGCGAAGACTGGGGCAAGGGCTACGGCACGGATGCGATGCGGGTCATTCTGCGGTTTGCGTTCGCCGAACTCAACCTGCATCGCGTTTCGCTCGATGTGTTTGAATTTAATCCCCGCGCGATTCGCTCGTATGAAAAAGCGGGGTTCAAAATCGAAGGTCGGCAACGCGCAACATTGAACCAGGATGGCAAGCGGTATGACATGGTGTATATGGGTGTGTTACGCGATGAATGGCAAACCATGACAGACGACGGCAACGCGTTGGCTTGATCCAGCGGAAGGGAAAAAATATGAATCAGCATTTACTTGACGGACACCTTGTCCAACTGACTGCGGCAAACTCTGAAAAGGATACCGAGATTTGGGCGACCTGGTCGCGCGATTCTGAATATGCGCGCTTGCTCGATACTGACCCAGCGATGCCGCAAACGCTCAAACAAACGAAAGACGGCATTCAGAAATGGATGGAATCGAATCGCCCGGATAATTTTTCGTTTGCGATCCGCACCCTCGCAGACAAACGCTTGGTTGGCTTGATTGGCTTGTGGGGCATGCGTTGGAATCAAGGTGATACCTGGGTTGGCATTGGGATCGGCAATCGTAACGATTGGGGCAAAGGGTATGGTACGGATGCCATGCGCATCATTTTGCGCTATGCGTTCACCGAATTAAATTTGCATCGTGTGTCGCTTGGGGTCTTTGAGTACAACCCGCGCGCCATTCGCTCGTACGAAAAAGCCGGGTTCACGCTTGAAGGGCGCGAGCGCCAATGTTTGAACCGCGATGGCAAACGCTATGATGTGTTCAACATGGGCATCTTGCGCGCAGACTGGGAAAAGCTGACCATGGACGAAGGACGGAAGGCGGAATAGTTTTTCTGTTGGCGGTCGCGGCGAAAGGATTTTCAAATGCTGACACTCACCTATGAACTGAAAGCATCGTATGCGTTCATCGAACGCAACATCAATATCGTCAAACGCTATTGGGCCTGGGAACTCGTTTGGTTGTTCTACTCGATCACGAATAGTCTGTCGGTTGCTTATATCGCGCCCGGCGTTGGCGCGCTCAGCACCGCGGTAGTGGACAGTCACTATCTGGTCTTGTATCTCATCATCGGCACGATTGTGTGGCGGTACTTGTCGGTGATCTTTTACTGGCTCACCGATATTATCGGGATGGAGCGCTGGGAAGGCACGATTGAGTACACGTTGATGGCGCCGATTACGCGATTGACGCATCTCGCGGGGCACACCGCGTTTGCGGTGGTGTATTCCATGTTTCACACGGTCGTCATTCTCGCGATCACGTCGCTATTCTTTGAGCTTGATCTATCGAAAGCGAATTTGCTCGGCGGCGCGCTCGTGCTGTTGGTTGGAAGCATTTCGTTTATCGGGGTGGGTGTTGCGGTCGCGATTCTGCCGTTGCTCTTTCCAGAAAAAGGTCAGCAGATGACGCACGTCATCATTTCGTTGTTGCTCCTGGTTTCAGGCGTGTACTATCCGGTGAGCGTTCTGCCGGCCTGGTTGCAACTCTTTGCGCGCTATTCGCCCGCGACGTATGTGCTGGCAGGCACGCGCGCCGCGTTGCTCGATGGCGCGCCGGTGAGCGCAATGTGGCAATATCTCGTGCCGCTGATCGGGATGGGTGTGATCCTGGTGCCAGTGGGTTTGTGGCTGTTTCGCGTTGCGGAGCAATATGCCAAGCGAACGGGCAAACTCAAACGAAACGGCTAACCCAGAATTCAGTGAGCAGTCTTCTGTATCTAGTAATGGACTGAATACTGAACATTGAATACTGGATACTGACATGAAAAAACTCAACGCCTACACTACCTATCTCGCTCTCAGCGGCTTGGACGGTTTGATCTTTTCGCTGATTTCAACCGTGAGTTTGATCTATCAAGTGACCCTGGTTCATCTCGATCCGTTGCAACTGGTTCTTGTCGGCACGACGCTCGAACTGTCCGCATTTCTCTTTGAAGTACCAACGGGCATTGTCGCCGATGTCTACAGCCGCCGACTCTCGATGATCATCGGTTATGCGTTAATTGGCGTCGGATTTCTAGTCGAAGGATCGTTTCAATTTTTCGCGACAGTGTTAATCGCCCAAGGGTTGTGGGGCTTGGGTTATACGTTCACCAGCGGCGCGACTGAGGCATGGATTTCGGACGAAATTGGCGAAACGAATGTGGGACGCGCATTTTTGCGTGCCTCCCAGGTCGCGCGCTTGGGAACATTCGTCGGCATTATCGCGAGTATCGTTATCGGAAATGTTGGCGTGAATTTGCCCATTATCATCGGCGGCATATGTTACATTGGGCTGGCAATTGCGCTCGCGTTCGTGATGCCGGAAACCGGCTTTTATCCGACGCCGCGCGCGGAACGTAATTCGTTTCAACAAATGTGGCACACGTTTCGCGGTGGACTCGCGATGGTCAAGCGGCGACCCGCGCTCACGACCATTCTCGGCGTCGGGCTTTTTCACGGATTGTATAGCGAAGGCGTGGATCGTTTATGGACGCCGTTTGTGCTGTTATTAAAATTCCCTGAACTTGATGGGATCACAACCGTGACCTGGTTTGGAATTATCCGCCTTGGTTCGATTTTGCTTGGCATTGCGGCAAACGAAATCGCGCATCGCCGCGTCAATACCACCGACGAAGTATCGATTCGGCGTGGTTTGTTCGGCATTAATGCGGCGATGGTCGTGGCGCTGATCGTGTTTGCCGCGTCACCCAATATCTGGATTGCGATCATTGCGCTCTGGCTCTGGTCAATGTTGCGGCAAACGCATCATCCGCTTTATATGACCTGGGTCAATCAGCGTTTGGATTCGAGCGTGCGCGCGACCGTGATTTCGATGAGCGCGCAAGCCGATGAGATGGGCCAAGTTGTTGGCGGTCCGATTGTTGGCGTCATCGGCACAGTGATTTCATTGCGCGCGGCGTTGCTCGCAGCTACTGCGATGCTGACGCCGGTGCTCGTGCTGTTCGCAAAAGCAAAACGTGATTCGTGATTCGTGTAGTGTGTTACGTAACCTAACGGATCATACATTACGCAACACGATTTCAAAAGGAGGAGCATGATGCAAGCGGAAGAAAAATTCAACTCAACGTCAAACGAATCGAAAATGATTTTGGCACGGTGGTTCCAGGTATCATTGCGAGCCGCGTAGCGGCGAAGCAATCCCCTAATTGCCGTCGTGCTGATGGAGCAACCCAACAATGAATTTCCACACAACTGAATACCTAGACGAACTCGACGATGTCAAGCCGCAACATCAACGCAAAGGCAAGCGCATCGTGAAAACATCCAAGCGCGCCACGCCGCCATTGGGTCAGGTTGCGCTGTATGATCCCGTCGCGCAACTCGGCATTGAAACGGAATTCAAGCCAACCTTTCACGCGTCGCGTTTTGAACGTGCCTGGCTTCTCGAATATCTAGGTCCGTTCTACGAAGATCACTATATCGCCGATGTGTTGCGCCAGGTCAAAGGCGGCAAGGAGGCGACGGTGTATTGCTGTCTCGCCGATCCGCGCCTGGGAGTGCAATACCTTGCCGCCAAAGTGTACCGCCCCAAAATTTTTCGCACATTGAAAAATGACGCCGAATATCGGCAAGGGCGCACGATGGTGGATGACGAGAATCAAGCTTTGCGCGGACGCCGCGAGAAACTCGCGATCAAAAAGAAATCCGAGTACGGACAGGAACTGTTGCACAAGGCGTGGCTCACGAATGAGTACGCCGCACTGCTGAAATTGCGCGCCGCTGGGATCGACGTGGTCAAACCACTTGCCTCAAGCGACAATGTGATCCTGATGGAGTTTTTCGGCGAGCCGCAATTGCCTGCGCCCACGCTCAACGCGGTGCATCTGGCGCGCGATCAGGCGCAAACACTCTTTGAGCGTGTCGTCCACGCGATCGATCAAATGCTGGCACAGGAAATCATTCACGCGGATTTGTCGGCGTTCAATATTCTCTACTGGGACGGCGATATTCGCATTATTGATTTTCCGCAAGCGGTGAATCCATACGTGAATCCCAAAGCTTTTACGATTTTCGAACGCGATGTGGCGCGCGTGTGCGAATATTTTGCGCACGCTGGCGTGCGGACGGATGCGCGGCAACTCGCGCGCGAGCTATGGCGGCAGAATGTCAATCGCGATCCGCTGGATGCAGTCGGGTGATTTAGCAAATCTGAAAAACGGACGACGGAAGAGCGGTTTCCGTCGTCCATCGGAGAAAAATATGCCGATTCGATTATTTACGCCGAACGATTACGCCGCGATTGCGGAAATCAACAACGTGTTTTGGACGGAGGAAATGCTCACCGCCGAGCAATGGCAACACGAAGACGCGCAACGTCCCACGCATTGCCAACACGCGCGCTGGGTCGCGGAACTCGACGATCAAGTGATCGGGATGTGCGAGTATGATCAATTGCCCAGTCGTTATCATCCCGCCAAGTACTGGTTGCGGCTCGAAGTCTTGCCCGCAAAGCAACGGCGTGGTGTCGGCGCGATGCTTTATGACACGCTGATGACTGCGCTCGCGCCGTGCAATCCCTGGCTCGTGCGATTTGCGCTCACGGAAAATTTAACGGACAGTTTGCGTTTTCTGCGCGCGCGCGGTTTCGCTGAAGAATGGCGCTCATATGAATCGCATTGGGACGTGACGCAATTTGATCCCGCGCTATTCAAAGGCATCGAGGAAAAACTAGGTGCGCGCGGCATCGTCATCAAAACGTATGCGGAACTCGCCAATGATTCGAAGCGCGATCCGAAATTGTACGAACTGTTCGAAGACACACGCGCGGACACGGCGTTCATCGAGCCGTTGACGCGCAACGACTACTCGCGTTGGCGCGATATGTTTCTTGACGGCTTTCGTGCGAACCGTGAGGCGTTCTGGGTTGCTGTATGCGGCGATGAATATGTGGGCGTTGCTATTCTCGCTAATGCCGCGCGCGGTGCAACTATCGACACGCGCTGGGTCGGTGTGCGGCGCGATCAACGCGGGCAAGGGATTGCAATGGGATTCAAAAAGCGAATGTCTGAATATGCTCGCGCGCATAATCATCCGCGCATTCTCACCGTGACCAATTCGCTGAACGCGCCCGTGATCGCGATGAACAAACAACTGGGTTACGTCGATCAACCCGCCTGGGTGTATTATTCAAAAAACTTGCGAAAGGAAAAACCATGAGTCTCAAACCACAAATGCTCCAAGAGCAATTTGCCTTGACGCAAAATTTACTACCCCGCGAACTTGGCGATGGCTTGGTCTTGCGCGTGGCAACCGTTGCGGACACCGAACCGCTCGCTCAACTGACCGGAAGCGTATTCGGTCGCGATCATTTCGACGCGATGTGCGCGGCGTACACACGCGATTACATGCGCGCCGATCACCCAGCGATCAGCCCATCGAATGTGCTGGTGGTGGAAGACCCGCGCGAACATAAACTCGTTTCGACGACAATTTTGATTCCACAAACCTGGACGTATGCCGGCATTCCGTTCGGCGTAGGCCGCCCGGAAATGGTTGCCACCGATCCGGCGTATCGCCATCGCGGACTTGTGCGCGCGCAATTCGACGTGCTTCATGCGTGGAGCGCGGCGTTGGGGCATTTTGTGCAAGGTATCACCGGGATTCCCTGGTATTACCGTCAGTTTGAATATGAATACGCGCTCGACCTGGGTGGTGGACGCCTTTGTTATTATTCGAATGTGCCGATGCTAAAAGACGGCGAAAGCGAAGCGTACCATTTGCGTCCGCTGACGCTCGCCGATATTCCCTTTGCGTCTGCGTTATTCGATCGCGACGCGCAACGTTCGCTCATAGCCTGCCCGCGTCCTGAATGGTTGTGGCGGCATTTGCTGACGGGGCACTCGTTCGATTCAATCGAATATCGTCCGTTGCAAATTATCGAAACTCTGGATGGACGCGCGATTGGTTACCTCAATCCGTCGCGGGATGCGTGGAGTGATACATTCCCGGTCAATGAATTGAGCGTTGTCGAAGGGCAATCGTTGCGCGCCGTCATGCCGGCGGTGTTGCGCTGGCTCAAAACATTCTGCGAAGAAGAAGCGCTCAAGCAAACGAAAGCGATTGTCGGGATTTATTTTGGCATGGGGCGCGAACATCCAGTCTATGACGCGATTCCAGAACTATTGCCGCGCGCGCGCAATCCGTACGGTTGGTATCTGCGCGTGGCGGATGTGCCGCGTTTTCTGTACCACATCGCGCCTGTACTGGAAGCGCGGCTCGCGCGCTCGACGATGGCGGGTTATACCGGCGAATTAAAGCTCGACGAATATCGGCGCGGATTGATAATCGTTTTTGAAAATGGCAAATTGAGCCATGTTGAAAATTGGCAACCGATTAAGCACGAAGCGCACGCCGGCTTTCCGCCGCTCGTGTTTTTGCGCTTGCTGTTCGGCGAAAAATCGTTGACGGAATTGTGTGCCTTTTATCCGGATTGTTGGGCAAAAGATGAAGCCGCCGTTTTGCTCGACGCGCTGTTCCCCAAGCACTATTCGTGCGTAATGCCGGTGGGATAACCCATCGCTCGTAGGTTGGTTGTGGGCTAGTGCCTGGCGATGCGGAGGACTATGTTACAGTTGGATCGCGTCACAAAATCATACGCCGCGCAAATGATTTTGGATGATGTATCGTTCACCGTGAGCGCGGGCGAACGCGTGGGCTTGATCGGACCGAACGGGTGCGGCAAGACGACTTTGCTCCGTATCATCACGGGTCAAGCGCAACCGGATCGCGGCCGCGCGATCCGGGACGCGCGCGTGACGCTGGGTTATCTCGCGCAAGGGATCGCGCCAGACGAAACGTGCGCGATCGGCGAATACGTGCGCGCCGGGATCGCTGGCTATGCCGATGCGCGCGCCCAGGTCGAAATCCTTGCCGCAGAAATGGCGCACACGCCAACCCAGGATGTGATCGAACAGTATGGCGCGGCGCTGTCAAACTTGGAAGCGCGCGGGGGTTACGCGGTCGAACATCGCGTCGAAGAAATTCTCGCGGGGCTTGGGCTGGACGCGCCGCAAACTATATCGCTCGCTCAACTGAGCGGGGGGCAACGCGCGCGGGTTGGCTTGGCGCGGGTGCTGATCGCGGAACCGAACTTGCTCTTGCTCGACGAGCCGACGAATCACCTGGACATTGCCGCGCTTGAATGGCTGGAGCGTTTCATCGTCAACTTTCGCGGCGCGGTGATCCTGGTTTCCCACGACTGGGTGTTTCTCGATGCTACCGTGAGCCGCATTCTCGAACTTGATTCCCAAACGCATCGTGTCACGGAATACGCCGGCAATTACAGCGCTTACGTGGATGCCAAAGCGCGTGAACGCGCGCACCAAGTTGCGGCGTGGCAGGATCAGCAAGATGAGATCGGGCGGCTGGCGAGCGCGGCGCGGCATTTACGTGGCATTGCCAAATTTCGCCAAGGCGGCAAAGCGGATAGCGGCGATAAATTCGCCAAAGGATTTTTTGCGAATCGTAGTTTGGAAACTGTGCGCCGCGCGAAACAAATTGAACGCCGCGTGGATCATTTACTGACCGACGAAAAAATTCCCAAGCCCCAACGCGCATGGGCCATGAAACTTGATTTTGGCGCGATGCCGCGCGGCGGGCAAATCGTGATCACGCTCGACAACCTGGGCTTTACGTTTGGCCCAAGCGCCGAGCGAACCACTCGCGCGACCTGGCTTTTTCGCCACGCCGATCTGATCCTGACGCACGGTGAACGGATCGCGCTGGTGGGTCCGAATGGATCGGGCAAGACAACGTTACTACGCATCATCGCGGGCGAATTGTTGCCGACCGAAGGCAACGTTCGTATCGGCGCGAACGTGCGCTTGGGGTATATGCCCCAAGAACAAGAAACGCTCGATCCGAATGCCACACCGCTATCGCTCATTCGAGAGATCGCGCCACTGAATGAAACGGACGCGCGTCACTTGATGCATTTCTTTTTATTTGAGCAAGACGAAGTGTTTACGCGCGTGAGTGCCTTGAGTTACGGCGAACGCGCGCGGTTGTTGCTCGCCCGGCTAGTCGTGATCGGCGTCAACTGTTTGATTCTCGACGAACCGATCAACCATCTCGATATCCCCTCGCGTGCGCGGTTCCAAGCCGCGCTGGATGCCTTTCCCGGCACGATCATCGTCGCGACCCATGATCGTGCGTTCATCGATCAATTTGCTTCGGCGATTTGGTCACCGCGTGACGGAACTCTGCGGCGATTTATCGATCGCGAAGAGTTGAATCAGCCAACCCCGACGCGCGATTGATCGCGTTGACAAGTTGGGGCGTAGTCCAATGGCGTCGCCAGCGTCGCCGCATTGGTTTTCTCCCGCGCGTTCTTGTGGTAGAATTGAGCGCATGGATCAATGGATTCGATTGAGCCGATCATGCGCGCCAAAGGAGAGGGTATGGAATCAACGATTGCCGGAATTATTTTTGTGTTTTTCGGCGTGTTGGGTTTTGCCGCCGGGCTGTTGAATTGGCAAGCGGTTTTAGAACCATCACGCAATTACAGTTTTATCCGTGCGCTGGGACCGCTGGGAATGCGGGTGTTCTATGTCATTCTGGGAATTTTCGTGTGGGGTGTTGGCGTTGCGTTCTTGAGCGGCGTCCTGCGTTTTGGCGCAAATCGTTGAAACCGGTTGCTCGAGCCAGCCGCGTATCCTGCCGGTATTTTTAAGGAACTCGGAATTGGATTTGGTGTTATACTAGTCAAGCACCCGGTATCAAAACCATCAAGTTTGAAAGGAGGCGGGCGGAGCAAGCTGGGCAAGGTTCGTGAACGCGATCGAAAATGGGCAAATCCAATTATTCATATTTATTTTGACAAAGGAGATCGCAGTATGGACCGCATTATGGGAATTTTGACGCTTAAAGCGCCGGTATACAAAGAAGTGGCCGAAGACAAAAGCGCGACCACAACCGCGGCGATTATTGTGGTGGTTATGGCAGTGATTTCGGCCGTGGTGGGTGGGCTGATTCTTGTCGTGCTGGGGTCGGTGCTTCCCGCTGGCTCTGCACCGCTCAACCCGATTACGAGTGCGATTAAAACGATCATCAGCGCAATTGTCAGCTGGCTGGTGGGCGGCTGGGTGATTGCATTTGTCTCCAAAACTTTCTTTGGCGGCAAAACCGACACAGGCGAAATGTTGCGCGTGTTTGGTTACACCCAGATTTTCCAAATTATCGCCATCGTGCCGTGTATCGGAACGATCATTGCACTCGTGCTTTCATTGATTGCCGCCGTTATCGGCATCCGTGAAGCATCCGAGTTCGATACCACCAAAGCGATCTTGACGGCGGTTATCGCTTTCGTCATTTTATTGATCGTGGGTGTCATCTTGAGCACGTTGCTGGCATTGGTCGGCTTGGCGTAACACTGAGCGTATGTGCGTCCTTGACCGAGCCGGGGTTGCTCCACCCCGGTTCTTTTTTTCCGGCGCAACAAGTTTTGCCGCCAGGTTTTGAATTGGCAAGCGGTTTTAGAGCCAGCTAGGCGCGACGAAGCTAGGTTGGACGCTGTGGCAAATCAAGTCTTGACTTTTGAAAAGATGATTATATACTTGCCCAAGAGTGAGGTCACCTGATGCCGGGTGCGCGCAAGGCGCATTCAGCATCAGGTCTTTATTTGCGATCCAATTGCTACACAGGGGGGAAGCGATGTCTCAGCAACCACGAGATGAGAAAGATGAAAAGCACGAAGAAGAAAAGCGGCATGAGAAGGAAGAGAAACAACACTCCGATTCACTCAGCACGATTGTGTGGGGCGCGATGATCATCTGGGCGGGGTTGGTTCTGCTTGCCGAAAACCTGGGCTGGCTTACGGGGTTTGGCTTGCGCGGCGATTTTGTTCCCGGCGTCTTGCCGTTTCGGATCAGCACCTGGGGTTTGATTTTTGTGGGCGCGGGTGTGATTATTTTGCTCGAAGTCGGCGCGCGCTTGGCACTCCCAGCGTATCGGCGGCACGTCATGGGCAGTATGATCATTGCCCTGGTGTTTCTCAGCATCGGCTTGGGCAACTTGATCAGTTGGGGCACAATTTGGGCGCTTGCGCTGATTGCGCTGGGCGTCGTTATCATGTTGCGCGCGTTAGGGTGGAAAATTTAGCATCATCAATCACCTGAAAGCGGCGAAGCAATTTCTATTAACGAATTGGAGATTGCTTTGTTGCAAACATTGCGCGATTCCTCGTCAGGACAACGGGAGCTATAAGCGTCCCAGGTTGAATGACTGAAATTCTTCCCACACGTACAGCATCGGCGTGAACCAGCGATCCCGACCGATACAACGAAAATAGGGCGGATCAAACGCGCGAATCTGGTCACCAATTTTATAGCGGGCGAGAATGGGTGTCGAGACAATGAGACTGCCCATTTCGCCCGCGTGCATTTCGTGCAACATTTTGATCCCAGTCGCCGTTTCCACTTCAAAGAAAAATAAATCGTAATTGGGTACCCACGCGCGCCGTTCGTCGCGTTGCTGACCGAACATCCCCTCGGTGGTGCCATAGATTTCGCGGATTGTTGCCGGACCATACAGCGCATTGAGCGCGGGCTGATAGCGCGTGTTGATCCCCGGTACGCTTCCCAATGTCATAATCTGTGTCTGCCACAAATTCTTGGGATAGACGTGATGGGCGCGATGCAAATAACGTCCAAACGAAACGGCCGTTGGCGCGACGCCACCCACGAGCGCGACGTTTTCGTTTTTGCATTTTTCGTACGCCAGTTCAAAGCGCGCGTCCCAGTCACGTTGGGTTTTGCCGCCGCCCAGCGCGTCAATTTCAGTTTGCGCCGGCACGGAACGAATTGGCGTGGACGCGGAAACAAACTTGGTATAGATCCCAGACGAGTAACCGTACTCCACCTCGCGCTCGCCGACCTTGATCTTGCCGACGACGGATGGAAAGTTCAAGTTGAGGTTAACGCCCTGGAACAAGTCAAAGCGTTTTGATTGCAAAACATAATGGATCATCGCGCGGCTTGCGCTGACGCGCATTTTCAAATCCGTCGGCGTCATCGGAATAAATTTCGATTCACCCTTGGTCGTACCGCGTGTGATCGCCCAGCCAATCGGCGGCTCGTTGAGCAAGAGATTTGTCTCGCCTGCCATCACGCGCTGGATGAGTGGCTGGTAATGCGCGGCATACGTGGCTACCGGGAACGCGCGCCGATACTCGGCAATGGTGCTGATTTGGCTGGCGTGGTGTTGTTTGCCATACTCTGTCTGCGCGTAGATTTGCAAGAGCTGTTGCAAAACTTGATCCTGGGCTTGCGCTGGTTTTGCGACAGCATCATGCCAGGGTTGAACCAGCTCGTTGAGCAGGGCGAGCATTGGCTGTGGCTTATTGGCTGACATTCTTGTTCTCCTGGGGTGATCGGGTGAAACAATTATAGCATGAAGAAAGAGTAGGACAAATTTTGGATTTGGTGCAGTGAGCGTTAGGGCGCGCCCCGCTTTTTGGTTTCTGCTATCTCTCGTGATCATAATTTTTTCCTTGCGCGCTCTGGTGATAGAATCGAAACACACAAACTCATCGAGGTGATACAATATGTTTGAAGGATTTCGGCAGGTGCGCGTGGACACGGGCGAGGTAACGATCAACGCGGTGGTCGGTGGGCAGGGTCAGCCGCGGCAGCTATCAGGAACGGTCGTTGACACGTCGGGAGCGGTAATTGCCGGGGCGACGGTGATAGTTCGGAACGCGATCGGGACGGTGCGAAAAACGACGCAGTCAGGCGAGAACGGCCTCTTCATTATCTTCGGCCTCGCGCCAGGCAATTATCGACTCGCCGCATCGACTCCCGGTTTTGCAACCAAGGAAATGCCCGTCGCGATAGGGGCCAGCGGCGCGCCGCCTCCCCTGCGCATCGCCCTGGCGTTGAGCGCCGTGAGTACCACTATCAACG
>JBBIUF010000073.1:0-21161 GCA_037440365.1 Chloroflexota bacterium | reverse complement strand
ACCGCCACCGCCACCACCTCCACCACCCTATAAAAAATAACATGAAAATATCCAGTCAATCGCTGACTGGATATTTTCATGCGCGGAACGCGCGCAGGTTTTATGGTATAATTCGATTGCGTTCAAATTGAGTAATTCAAGCGAGGTGACATATTAACGGACGCAACTTTTTACTCGGTGGATTAATCCTTGCAAGCGTTCTGGCGTGCCAAATGGCGAATCTATTTTTGCCATCGCCGACTCCCGTGCCGCCTGCGACGCGCACCAAAGCGCCAACTGCACCGCCGCCCGTCGTTGAATTACCAACCCCACTCCTGGTTCAGCCGACCCCGGTCCCGGTTCCCGTGAATGCAGTGGCGACAGACAATTTGCGCGTGCGCGCCGCACCTTCGACGAGCGCGGCAATTGTGGATCACCTCAACAAAGGCGATACGGTACAAATTCTTGGACGCACCGCCGCGAATGATTGGTGGCAGATCGCGTTGCCGACCAAGCCCGATGCGCGTGGCTGGATCTCGGCTCAGTTTGCGCCTGCGAACGCGCCGGTTGATTCGATCCCAGTGGTCGGCGCAAATGCGCCGAATGCGCCACCGGTTGCTAATTCCACTCAACCTCCAATCGTCAACCCGGCTCCTCCAGCGTTCCCTGGGTCGGGCTTTCCAATTGTGCCGCCGGGTGGCCAACCCTTCCAACCGCCGCCGCAACCCAACCCGTATCCTTATCGCTAGGCGCGTGCCGCGATGCGTTTGCGTTTGATCTTGGCTGGCTTGCTCGCGCTGGGGCTCGTCTTACTCTACGCGCGAGCGAATAATCCGAATGCCGCTGACTCGCTGAACGTGCAAGATAGTCTTGCTGTGCCAGCGGGCGCGCTTTTTGGATCGCATACGCTGGGGCAGACTCTGGTTTTTCGCCAACCCAATTTGCAAGCGATTCAAGTGCGCTGGGTCGTTTCCGAAGATTTTGTGTGTGACCCAGCCAGCCGCGTGACGTTGCATCTCCGCCACCGCATTACGGATACCGCTGATCTTGCCAGCGCCTCGCTTGCGCTGAACGCGATTCATCATAACGATTTCACCACGTTTGAATTTCCGCCGCTCGAAAATTCGCAAGACCAACCGTACTATTTTTTCCTCGATGTAGCGCAAGCCAACATCACGCGCGGCTATGTCAGTCTATGGGCAAGCGGCGAGGATGTCTATCCCGATGGCGCAATGTATCTCGGCGACCTGCCAACTGATCGCGATCTAGTGTTCCAAGCGTTTTACGCGCCGGATGCCGCTTTCGTTCTGCGCTCATCCGCTAGGTTGCTTGCGCTCTACGCGCGCGGCATGATCGGCTTGCCGCTGATTTTTTTCATCCCTGGTCTGGCGTATTTGCTCTGGTTCGATTTTGGCAAACGCTCCGCCGCGGAAAACTTTGCTTTTGCCGCAGGGGTGAGCGTTGTGTTCTATACCGCGTTGGCGTTCATCGTCCTTGCGCTGGGCGCGTCCGTGTTTGTGCTGGTTGGCGCGGCGATGCTTGCGGCGGTTGCGTGTGTTGTTGGGCTTTTTCGGCGGCGCAATTTTTTCACGTGGCGCATCACGCTCGCCGATGGAATTTTTGCCGCGTTGGTATTCCTCTCGTTTGCGCTCGGCTTGCTCCAGATTCGCGACCTGGTTGCGCCCGCCTGGGTTGACTCGCCGGTTCATGCGGCGTATATCAATTCGTTTTTGACGCAAGGGCGTTTGCCGCTCTCTGAGATTTATCACCTCGGTTATCACAGCCTGGTCGCGCTCTTGATACAATTGACGGCGGTCCCAATTCCGCAAGCCATGTTACTTGTTGGGCAAGCGCTGATCACGCAAACTGGTGTCAGTATTTTTCTGTTGAGCAAGAAAATCTCCAACAACGAAATCGCCGCGCTTGCCGCCGCGGGCGTGGTGTGGTTTCTTTCGCCGACGCCCGCCTATTTTATTACCTGGGGCCGCTATCCCTTGTTGCTCGGCGTCGCGCTTTTACCCATCGCATTATATTTTTTGATTGACTTGATCGAGCAAGCGCAGTGGAGTTGGCACGCGTTTGGGTTTGCTGTGGTTGCATTCGTGGGCTTGGCGTTCGCGCACATTCGGCTGATCGCGTTTTATTTCGTATTCGCCGCGCTCGATTGGCTGACCTGGTTGTGGCGTCATGCGGCTTGGCGTCGGGCGGGCGTTAAACGTTTCGGCGTGATTGTTGCGGTTGGGTTTGGGCTTGGGCTGATATGGTCGACAACCTTGTTCAATCACCAGGTTGATTTGGCCGCGATCTTGAACAAGAACGCGCAAGCGGCGGATATTGATAATTCGATTGCCGTTGCGGTGACGTTGGCGCACCAGGGCAACGTCACCTGGTTTCTCGCCGCGCTGGGTATGCTCGCCGCATTAGTCCGACGCAAGCGCCAAGTATGGATGGTTCTCTTGACGTTCGCCGCGCTGTATGGTATAGCGCTGATTGCGGGTGCGTTTGTGCCAACGTCGCTCGTTATTTTGATTGGTTGCTTGCTTGCCGCGATCCTGGTTGGCGAATTGATCGCCGGTCTGGTCGAATGGACGCAGGCGCGGCGAGTGTGGCTCGCCGCGCTGGTGATCGTCAGCGGGTTGGGCGCGCGCGATCTCGTCTCGATCGTGAATCCGACGACGATCTTGTTCACGCCAGCCGATGCGCGCGCCGCGGCCTGGGTTGCCGCGCATACGCCGCGCGCCGCGCAATTTCTGATCAACTCATTTGCCTGGGCTCCGCCGTTATACAATAGCGTGGATGGCGGTGCGTGGTTGCCATCTATTGCGCGCCGTAATACCAAGTTCCTCGATCAAGCCACTGCGCCGCTAAAAGATGCGGCGGATGAATTGACGCGCTGGCTTGCCGCCAATCAGATTTCATACGTCTACCTGGGTCGCCACGAGGGGGTGCTGACCAAAACGCAGTTTGCGTGTGATCCCAAACGCTACACCCCGATTTATTTTCAAGATGGGATCGCCGTGTTCGCGGTCAACCGCGCTGATCTGTCTGCGTCCGTTGCAGTTGCTTTGCCGTTTGTATGCGGAAAATAAAATCGCAAACACAAAATTACGCTTGCCGCGCCGCGCGGTTTGTGCTAGAATGATCGCGCCGCAGACCGAGCAATCGGCTGTGAGCGTTGTGAGTGGATTGTATTCCTAGTTTACTTATTGCCGCTTGGATCGTCACCACGACCGAGACGCGCTGACAAATTGATTTGCCTTGCCGCGCCTCCTGATCGTTGGGAGGCGCTTTTTGCTATGACAACTGAACCGATCATCCGTGTTGAAAATGTCCGCTATACTTACCAACCCGAATCGCCGAATGCGCGCGAGGCGTTATGCGGGATTTCCTTCGTCGTTCATCGTGGCGAATACCTCGCGCTCATTGGGCATAACGGGTCGGGTAAATCTACGCTGGCGAAACATCTCAACGGTCTGCTCGTGCCAACACAAGGCGATGTGTGGGTCAAGCAGTGGAACACGCGCGATGCCGCGCATCGCCGCGCTGTGCGCGCCACCGTGGGCATGGTGTTTCAATCGCCGGACAATCAGATCATTGCGACAATCGTCGAAGAAGATGTGGCGTTTGGCCCAGAGAACCTGGGTCTACCGCGCGCTGAATTGCACGCGCGCGTAGATGCCGCGCTCGCTACAGTTGAGATGCAAGCGCATCGGCATCGCGCGCCGCACTTGCTTTCTGGCGGACAAAAACAGCGCGTTGCGATTGCCGGAATTTTGGCGATGAAGCCGGATGTGTTGGTGTTGGATGAATCCACGGCGTTGCTCGATCCAGTGGGCCGCGATGAGGTGTTGCGCGTTGCGCGGCGGTTGCATGATGCCGGGACGACGATTATCGCGATCACGCATTTCATGCGCGAAGCCGTGTTCGCCGACCGTGTGATCGTTTTGGAAAATGGCGCGCTTGCGTTACAAGGTCCGCCGCGCGAAATTTTCCGCCAAGCGGAACGTTTGCGCGCCTTGCAACTTGATGTGCCCGAGATCACCCAACTCGCACAACGGTTACATCAGCACGATCCTGCATTTCCCGATGCCGTGCTGACGGTGGATGAATTTGTGGCGGCGATGCAAGACCAAAGACGGACGACGGATGATGCAAAACCAAAGACGATGATCCCAAACCAAGCGACCGCGGTTAATTCCCTGTCCGCCGTCGTTCGTCCGCTGTCGCCATCTATTGCGATCCAACACCTTGCCCATACGTATTGGCGAAACACGCCGCTTGAATCGGTTGCCTTGCGCGACATTGATTTCGAGGTCAAGCGCGGGGAGATCGTCGGCATCATGGGTCATACCGGGTCGGGCAAGTCAACCGTATTGCAACACCTCAACGGTTTAATGCGGCCGCAATCGGGCGAGGTGCGCGTATTGGATTTCGATCTGCGCGATCCGAAAACCGATTGGCGCGTGTTGCGGCGGCGGGTGGGCTTGGTGTTTCAATTTCCCGAGGCGCAATTATTCGAGCAACACGTCGGCGATGATGTGGCGTTTGCGCCCTGGCAAGCGGGCTTGCGCGGTGAGCCACTGCGCGCGCGCGTGCGTCAAGCAATGCAAGCCGTCGGTTTGCCGTTCGCCGCGTTCAAGGATCGCGCGATCTATACCTTGAGCGGCGGCGAAAAACGCCGTGCCGCGCTCGCGGGTGTGTTGGCGATGAAACCGGAAATTCTCGTATTGGACGAACCAACTGCGGGGCTTGACCCGCGCGGACATGCGGATATTCTCGCGCGCTTGATGGTGTTGCGGCAGGAATGGCAACTAACGCTCGTGCTTGTTTCGCATAACATGGAAGATTTGGCGGCGATGTGTGATCGCGTCTATGTACTTGCCGAGGGCAAGACGGTGCTCACTGGCACGCCGCGTGCGGTGTTCGCGCAAGCCGCGCGCTTGAGCGAGCTGGGTTTGGGTGTGCCGCAAATCACGGCGGCAATGCAGACGTTGCGTACTCAAGGTTTCGCGGTGCGCGCAGATGTGTTAACGGTGGATGAAGCAGTGGCGCAATTGGCGAGCGGTTGATCACGATGGAAGAATTCGAAATCGCGCGGAACATGACGATTGGACAATACCTTGCGCTCGGCTCGTTCATTCACAAAATGGATCCGCGCGTCAAGCTGGTGGCGTTCGCGCTCATTGTCGGCGCAATCACATTCAGCGGGACCTACACGGCGAATGTAATTCTGCTCGGCATTGTCTTTGTCCTTGTCGCGCTATCCAAAATTCCAATTGGCTATGCGTTAAGCGGTTTGAAACCGGCGTTGCCGATTGTGCTGATGCTCGCCGTGTTGCAAATTTTGCTCTACACCAATCCATTCGGCGGTGGCGCATCGTGCGTGGTGCTATTACGTTGGAGTGTAATCGAAATTAGTTCGTGCGGCATCCAGGTTGCGCTGGTCGCGGCGGCGCGCTTTGTCGAATTGCTGATCCTGACGAGTCTGCTCACTTTCTCGACGACGATCACGGAACTGACACTCGGCACGGAAGAATTACTTGCGCCGCTCCAGCGTTTCAATTTTCCGGCGCATGAGCTTGCGTTGACGATGACGATTGCGTTACGGTTTGTGCCAACCTTTGCGGAAGAACTCGAACGTATTATGAAAGCCCAAGTTTCGCGCGGGGCTGACCTGGGACAGCAAGGGCGATTGCGGTTTGTGCGCCAAACGCGCGCGCTGTTGCCGCTCATCGTGCCGCTATTTTTGTCTGCGCTTCGGCGCGCCGAAGATTTGATTTTGGCAATGGACGCGCGCTGTTATGTTGGCGGTAAAGGGCGCACGCATTTCGTCGAGTTTCAGCTCAAGCCCAGCGATCTGATCGCGCTTGCGGTTGTCGTGACGGGTGTGGCTGTCATTTTGATCGCGCCGTTCCCATTTTGATTTTGGATCCGTAAAGCACCAAGCGCATCAAGTTTATTCTTGTGCGGAGGCGTGTGCATGTGTGGCTTGTTTTCCAAGAGGAGGAAAAAATGTCTACTCGCAAAATTGTGATTACGGGCGTGCTTGCCGCGATTGCGATCATTCTCGGCGCAACGCAAATTGGTTTTATCCCGGTGCCGAACTTGTCCGGGCGCGCGACGATCATGCACGTACCTGCGATTATCGGCGGCGTGCTGGAAGGCTCGCTCGTCGGCTCACTGATCGGCGGCATCTTTGGCATCTTTAGTTTTCTCCAAGCCGATTCGCCCGTGTTCAAAAATCCCATCGTGGCGATTCTGCCGCGTTTGTTGATCGGCATCGCGGCGTATGTCACGTATGCCACGTTGAAAAAATCGAACGAGTATGTGGCGCTGGTTAGCGCTGGTGTCATCGGCTCGCTGACGAATACCGTGTTTGTGCTGGGGCTGGCGGGTTTATTCGGTACGATTCCGTGGACGGCGATGCCTGCCATTGTGCCGCAAGCGATCGCGGAAGCGATCATCGCGGCAATCATCACCGTCGCCGTCGTCGCCGCATGGAAAGGGATCGAGGGCGGGCGCACTGGCGCGAAAAAAGTCTAGCATGAATCCTTCGGGTTTCTGAAACCCGAAGGATTTTTTTGCGGCGCGCAGATTCAAATAGCAATTTTGTTCGGAATTGAGTATAATGGGCGGCGGGAAAAAATTGGGAGAAGAAATATTCATGGCAGAACAGCAACCACAAAACATCGGCAACGTGCGCCCGATTGAAATTGATCAAGAGATGCGCAACGCGTACCTCGATTACGCGATGAGCGTCATTACCGCGCGCGCGTTACCCGATGTGCGCGATGGCATGAAACCAGTGCAACGCCGCATTCTGTTCACGATGGGCGAGATGGGTTTGCGTCATAATGTCGCGTACAAAAAATGCGCGCGCATCGTCGGCGATGTGATGGGACGCTATCACCCGCACGGCGACCAAGCCGTTTATGACGCGCTTGTCCGCATGGCGCAAGATTTTACCATGCGCTATCCGCTCGTGGATGGGCAGGGCAACTTTGGATCGATTGACGATGATCCGGCGGCGGCGATGCGGTACACCGAAGCGCGCCTCACCGAACTGGCTGAAGAACTCTTGCTCGATATTGATCGCGACACAGTTGACTTTGGCGAAAATTTTGATGGCTCGATGAAAGAACCCCGTGTTCTGCCCGCCAAAGTGCCGAACCTGTTGCTCAACGGCGCGTCCGGGATCGCGGTGGGCATGGCGACGAATGTGCCGCCGCACAATCTGGGCGAACTCGTGGACGCGATCAATTATCTGATTGCGAATTGGGACAAGGCAGACGAGATTCAAGTAGACGACTTGATGAAATTTATCCAAGGTCCCGATTTTCCAACCGCGGGAATTATTCTTGGCACGGAAGGCATCAAGCAAGCGTATGCGACTGGCAACGGGCGCATTGTTGTGCGCGGCAAAATTCATACCGAGGAAGCGGGCGGCGGCAAGTCGCGGATTATCATCACCGAATTGCCCTACCAGGTCAACAAAGCCGCGTTGATCGAACGCATCGCCGATCTCGTGCGCGACCGCAAGATTGAAGACATTGCCGATCTGCGCGACGAATCCGATCGGCAGGGCATGGGCATTCTGATCGAATTGAAACGCGGCGCGGATCCCAAACCCGTGATCAATCAATTGTTGAAATTCACACCGCTCCAATCTGGTTTTTCGATCAACATGCTCGCGCTCGTCGACGGCGAGCCGAAAGTCTTGTCGCTCAAGCGGATGTTGCAACTCTATGTCCAGCATCGGCAAGAGGTGATCACGCGCCGCACCAAGTTCGATTTGGAAAAAGCCAAGGCGCGCGCGCATATTCTCGAAGGCTTGAAAATTGCGCTCGACTTTCTCGACGAAGTGATCAAGACGATTCGCCAGTCGCCGGATGCAGACACGGCGAAAGAACGCTTGATGAAACGTTTCAAGCTCGACGACATTCAGGCGCAAGCGATCCTGGATATGCAATTGCGCCGCCTCGCCGCGTTGGAACGCAAAAAGATCGAAGAGGAATTGGCGGAACTCAAAAAGACGATCAAATTCCTCGAAGATTTGCTCAAGCATCCCAAGAAAATTCTCGGCGTCATCTCCGACGAGTTGACCGATTTGAAAAAACGTTTTGGCGATGTGCGCCGCACGCACATTTCCGAAGGCACAACCGAAGAACAGCAAACCGAATTCAAGGAAGATGACCTGGTTCAGGATCAGGCGTTGCTCGTGTCGGTGACGCAACGTGGTTACATAAGCCGTGTGCCGCTGTCGTCGGTGCGCCGCACCGCGAGCGGATCGAAGAGCGTGCAGACGCGCGAGGAAGACGCGGTGCAATATCTCTTCCCGGCGAGTTTGCGCGATACGTTGCTCTTTTTCACGAATCGCGGCAAGGTGTATCCGTTGCGCGCGCACCAGGTGCCTGATGTCGAACGGCAACCGAAAGGTTTGCCGCTCAACAATTTCTTGTCGTTCGAGCAAGGCGAGCGCGTGACCTCGGCGGTTGCGGTTTCCGATTTCTCGCAAGCCGAGTTTCTGACGATGGCGACAGTGCAGGGTCGGATCAAGCGCACGCCGCTCACCGAATTCGACGGCGTCCGTGCGAGTGGCGTCGCCGCGCTGAATCTCGCGGAAGGCGACGAGCTGGGTTGGGCGCGCTTGACCCACGGCGATGGTGAATTGATGTTTGTCACCGAACAAGGTCAAGCCTTGCATTTCAAGGAAGAGGATGTGCCGGTGCAGGGACGCGCGGCAGGCGGCGTCTATGGCATCAAGCTGAACGACGGCGACAAGGTGGCGTCGTTGGATGTTGTGCCAGTCGAAGGTTTTGTCCTCGTCGTCACGCAAAAAGGTTTTGGCAAACGCACGCCGATTAAAGAATACGCGGTGCAAGGTCGCTACACCAAAGGCATTGCGACGCTGGGGCGTGATGTGGCGCGCGCCGGTGTGATCGCGGCGGCGCGCGTCGTTGCCGAAGATGATGACGTGACGATCATTTCCACGAACGGCATTGTCTTGCGTTCGCGCGTGGCGAATTTGCCGAAAGCGAAACGGACCTCGAAAGAATTGCCTGTGATGAATTTGAAAGAGGGTGATGCGGTGGCGAGTATCGCGCGGCTGGAAGCGCAGAACAATACGCCCGCCAAAGAGGTCAAAGCGCCCAAACAAGCCGCATTACCAATCGAAGATGAAGCAGAAAAAGACCAGGTAAAGTCAAAAGCGAAAAGTAAAAATACCGACTAGATTACTGGGGGTTATATGTCCACCGTCCACGTTTCCAATCATCCCTTGATTCGCCACAAACTCTCCATGATGCGTGACGCGCAAACCGAGCCGAAAAAATTTCGCGAGGTCATTCGCGAAGTGGCGATCTTGCTGGCGTATGAAGCGACCGCCGATCTCACGCTGGCTGAAAAAATTGTGACCACGCCGATTGCACAAACGACTGGTTATGAGTTAAAAGAAGTCATTGGCTTGGTGCCGGTTCTGCGCGCCGGACTGGGCATGGTCGAGGGCTTTTGGGAAATGATGCCCTCCGCCGAGGTGTGGCACATTGGTTTGTATCGCGATCACAAAACGCTGGAGCCGATTCAGTACTATAATCGGTTGCCGGTCGCGCCGACTGTGGACATTTGCCTGATCCTCGATCCGATGCTGGCGACGGGCGGCTCGGCAAGCGCGACCGCGCAAATTCTCAAAGACTGGGGCGCGAAACGGATCAAGTATGTGGGCATCATCGGCTCGCCCGAGGGCGTCAAGCGGTTACAGCACGATCATCCCGACGTGGAAATTTATCTCGCCGCGATTGACGATCACCTCAACGAAAACGCGTACATCGTTCCCGGCTTGGGCGATGCAGGTGATCGCCAATTTGGCACGGGATAAACCCAGTGTTCAGTATCCAGCACTCTGCTTTCAGTCTGGTTGCTGAATACTGAACACGGAATACGGAATGCGGTATGACTCGACCAACCTGGGATCAATATTTTATTGACATTACGCTGGATGTCGCGCGCCGCTCGACGTGCAACCGTGCGCAGGTCGGTGCGATCATCGTCAAGGACAAACGCATCTTGACAACAGGTTATAACGGCGCGCCCAAGGGTTTGCCGCATTGCCTCGACGAAGGATGCGAAATTGTGGATGGACATTGCGTCCGCACCTTGCACGCCGAACAGAACGCGATCATTCAAGCGGCCTTGCACGGCGTCTCGCTCGAAGGCGGCACAATTTATACCACGCATCAGCCGTGCGCCACCTGCGCGAAAATGATTATCAACGCGGGTTTAGTGCGCGTGGTCTACGCGGGCAATTACCCGGATGAAATTGCGATGCGCTATTTAAAGACCGCCGGTGTGCAAATAGACAATTTCGATTTGGGTGATCGCACACCTGCGCCGCCACCGAGTATCGTCAAATGATCTTTCTTAAACTGGGCGGCTCGGCAATTACCGACAAGACGCGCGAGGCAACCGCGCAGGTGGACGTGATTCGTCGCATTGCTAAAGAAATTAAACACGCGCGGGATGCGTCAACCGATCCCGCGTGGTCTATTTTGCTGGGGCATGGTTCTGGTTCGTTTGGACATTTCGCCGCGCAGAAAGCTGGTTTTGGCAAACGGGATCATTGGACTGCCTACGCGGAAACAGGCGCGGCGGCGACGCGGTTGAATCGGATTGTGACGGATGCGATGCTTGCCGAGCGCGTGCCGGTGGTATCTCTGCAACCATCGGCGTCTGCGCAATGCCGCGAGGGTGTGTTGATCGATCTGGCGCTTGCACCGATTCACACCGTGCTGGCGCACAAGCTCGTGCCGCTCGTCTATGGCGATGTTGCGTTTGATGAAACGCGCGGCATGACAATTGCTTCGACCGAAATTTTATTTGCGTATCTCGCGCCGATCTTGAAACCGACGCGCATCATTCTCGCCGGAATTGTGGATGGTGTCTTTACGGCAGATCCGCTCAAGGATGCCTCGGCGGAATTGATTCGCGAGATCACGCCGCAAAATTTTTCGCAGATCGAAACCCAATTGCGCGGCTCGCATGGCGTGGACGTGACGGGCGGGATGTTGGCTAAAGTGCAAGCGATGGTCGCGCTTGTGCAACGGCAACCATTGTTGCGCGTGCAGATTGTCAGCGCGATGCGCGCGGGCGTGATCGCGCGCGTGTTGACGGACGCGGAGTTTGAAACGGGGACGCTCATTCACGCGGAGGAAAAATCGGCGTGATTATCCGGTGAAGGCGGGAAAATAAAACGGGCGACTCAACCAGTCGCCCGTTTTTTATTGCGATGAGTTTGTTTGTGCTGCCATGCCGCAAGCGCGAGTGCGTCAAAAAATTCTGTCACGCCTTCGCCGGTGGCGCAGGATGATTCAAAGAAGGGCATGTCCCAGGCTTGGGCGATAGCGAGTGATTCGTCGCACGTAATGGCGCGGGGTAAATCGGTTTTGTTGGCGAGCAACAACACCGGCACGTCGGGTAGGTTTTCGCGCGTCTCGCGCCACCAGCGCATCAAATTGAAAAAGGAGGTGCGATTGGTTGCGTCATAGACCAAGCCCACGGCTTGGGTGCCGCGATAAAACGCGAGCCGCGCAAAGGCAAAGCGTTCCTGTCCGCCCAAGTCCCAGATCACGAGGCGGACGGGCGTGTCTTGCACCTGCACATCGGATACGTGAAAATCTACGCCGATGGTCATTTGGCGATTGGGATCGAATTGACGGGTGCAATAACGTTGAACTAAACTGCTTTTGCCGACGTTGGCATCGCCGCCGAGAATCACTTTGAGCACGATTGGATCGGGTGGCGGGTTGATCGGCGCGGGCGCAAAAATTGAATCAATGATGCTGAATAATTCGTCGGCGGCAAAGGGTTTGGCGAGATAATGATGCGCGTACAAACTGTCGGGGAGCGATGTAACCTCGTGGGTGCTGACGGTCATCATCACAATGGTCAGGGCATCGCGCGCATGGGTCTGGGTCTGCCGCAGTTGAGTTAGCTCGTCGAGGTGCGTCATGGCTTGATCAATGATCAGCAAATCAAAGGTCGTGTGTTGTAATTCATCGCGCACGGTCGCGGCGGTTGTGGCGGTGTGAATATCATACGCGCCGTGATCGTCTATGCCGCGGGCAATTTGCGCGACGACGAGTGGGTTGTGATCGGCGATCAAGATGCGGCGTTTGATTGTAGGGGCGGTTTCCAACATAGGCTCGCTTAGAAAATCGCGTCAAGATAATCGCGCTCGCGTGCCAGGCGGCGCCGCCAGTTGTTGATTTCTGGCACGATGAATGGCAAAAGACGCAACGCATAGTACGGCGGCAGAATTGGCACGCCGACAATATCGCCAAAGGTGATCAAAATAAAAATATGTTCGAGCGAGCCGCGCATTTTGAGATTGGCGCGCACCATGTCATGCACGGCCATACCGTAGAGGACTTCGCTTAGCACGCGGCGAGTCCGTTCCAGCCCTGTATGCCAACTCATCGGGGATGCTCCTCTAGCTCATCGATAAATCGGGCCGCCCGCCTGTGGCTTGCGCCGCGAGCGGAGTATCGTACCAGCGCACGGTTTCGCCCAGCCGCGCGCGTGTCTGCCACCGTAAACTTTTCGGCGTCGCGTCTAGGTTGCTCTTCAAGCGGTGCACGCGTTCGAGCACTTGATCCCGCCGCGCCGCCGGTAATTTTTCTTCGGCGAAGGTGGTCAGGCGATCCAGGTTGAGCGAAACGGTTTTGAACCAGCCCCAGTCTTCGGCGCACACGCGCGCAATTTGCAAGGCGTCAATCTTTTCAGGCGCGGCACCCACGCTCAAGTCGTGTTCGAGCAAGAGCGCGCAGAGATCGCTCAACGCCTGATCGTTCATCTCGACGAGTTGCAACCGCATCAGCACGAGCGCTGTTTCGGAAAGCCGCGCGGCGTTTTGCGCGAGCAGGGCGGTGAGATCGAGTTTGTGATACATTTCAAAGGCGTCGAGATAAAGGTCCACCGTGATTAGACGGGTAGGTTCGATCAAGTTGAGGCGGCGACTGCCGTGAAAAGCGTTAAAGCGTTGATTGGCTTGATAGCCGAGGCGGGTAAGGACGCGGACGATGAGCGTGCCTTGTTCCGCGCGGGTAAGAAAATCAATTTGGCGTTTCTGGGGCGCGGCAAGGAATTGGCGCGTTTGCGGACAGCTTACCCACAACGCGAGCGGGTCCATCGCGCACAGTTGCGCCTGGCTTGACGCCGCCGCATTGATCAAGCGTTGCGCTTCTTTTTCAAGTTCAAGATAGAGCGGACTGGGTTCGATGACGTTGATGGGAGTTGCCGGTGCGGCGGGTGGAGGCGCTGGCGCAACGCCAGGTGCTGGTTTCGGCGATTCAGCTGGCGCTGGTTTCTCGGCGCGCAGTTCGTTCGTCAATTTTTTAACGACGCCATTCGCGGTGAGATTGAGTAAGGGAATGTTGATATTGCGAGCGCACAAGATGACGAGAATGCCGCCTGGTAAATTTTTCAATTGCAAACGTCCATTGCTATAAACCAGGTCGGCGTCGGCGATACGTTGTCCGGAAAGTTCCAAGGCTTGAAAAGTTTGACTAGCCACGCGCGCGGCAAGCGCGATGGCCGCGGCGTCCCAACGTTCCGGCATCACGCACGCGCCGAGGGTGCCATTTTCCAAGATGACAAAGGAACCGATGACGCCCAGGACGGCATTGAGTTCTTTAAGAATCGTCTCCATTGATCCGATGCCTTTTCGTAAAGATGCGGGTGGAAAAAATTATGGGTGGAAAATTTGGGTTGCGGCGGTCGCGATCAGCGCGGGCGAACTGGTGCCGCCCAGTACCAAGCCGAGGTAGCGGTCGGGTTGTTCCAACACCAGGACGCGCTTGCCCTGGAGGGTGACTAGGGTATGCGTGTGCGCGCCAAGTTGGAGCGCCTCGCCCAGTTGATCCGCCGCGGTGCCCATGAACACGGCAAGCGCGGCTTCGGCTTCGCCATCGCTGTTTGGTACATCGGCGCTGAGGACGATGCCATCGGAAGCGGAGATGACTGCGCCCGCCACGCCGTCAATGGCTTTGAGCCGCGCGACGGTTTCGGCGTGGACATTGTTTGCGGGCTTGGGTTTGGGCGGGCGTTGGGCGGCGCGCTTCATGCCTTCGAGCAGTAATTCATTCCAAGTCTGCGTGATCGTTTTTTCCGCCGTATGCACATCGCGGTCAAAGACAAAGGTGCCTTCGTCCCACGCGAGCAATTCATAGATCGCGGCTTGACCGGTGAACGCGCCGAGGACGGCGTGGACGACTTGACCATCGCCCAAAAAAACTTCGCCGCTCTGTCCGGCGTGGGTCAGGGTCAGGCGCGCCGAGCGCATCTCCTGACAGTTGACCTGGATCAGAGTGGCGAGACTCATTTCTTTAAGATTGCCTTGCAGTGCCATGGGAAAATCTCCTGCGGCGGGGCGTCAAGTTTTAAGACTGTGCAAGTGTGCCAACATCAATTCATTGACGAGCGCGGGATTTGCTTGCCCTTTGGTCGCTTTCATCACTTGACCGATGAGAAACTTGGCAAGGGCTTCTTTACCGGTCAGATACTCGCTCACCTGCTTTGGATTTTGCGCGATCACGTTGGCGATCACAGCGGCGAGCGCGGCGCGGTCGCTGATTTGCGCGAGCCCTTGGGTTTGCACGATGGCGGGCGCATCCGCGCCGGTGATATACATTTCACCGAACACGGTTTTGGCAATCGTGTTGCTGATCGTCCCGGCATTGACCAGCGCGAGCAAATCCGCAATTTGCGCGGGCGCAATTTTCACTGCGTCCAATTCCGTATTGGTTTCTTTCATCAAGCGGAATAATTCGCCAGTGACCCAGTTTGCAATTGCTTTGGCGTCCACGCCGCGCGGTTTGCCCGCTTCGACGGCGCGATCAAAATAATCGGCAATGGCTTGTTCGACCGTGAGGACGCTCGCATCGTACGCGCTTAAACCGAATTGATGCATCAGGCGTTCGCGTTTTTCGTCGGGCAGTTCCGGCAGGCGCGCTTGAAGCGCGGCGACCTGGTCGCGGGAAACGTGCAAGCGTGGCAGATCGGGTTCGGGAAAATAGCGATAGTCGTGTGCTTCTTCCTTGCTTCGTTGCGTGTATGTCTCGTTGCGCGCTTCGTCCCAGCCCATCGTCTCTTGCTCGACGACGCCGCCCGTGTTGAGAATTTTGGTTTGGCGCGCGATTTCGTATTCGGTGGCGTGTACCATCGCGCGGAGCGAATTCAAGTTTTTAATTTCGGTGCGCGTTTGCGAAAGCGTGGTGGTGCCTTTGACGCGGAGTGAAATGTTTGCTTCAAAGCGCATCGCGCCTTTTTCCAGATCGCCACTGCTCACGCCCAGGTAGCGCAAAATCTGGCGGAGCTTGATCGAATACAGCCGCGCTTCTTCGACCGAGTGCATCTCCGGCTCGCTGACAATTTCCATCAGCGGCACGCCGCCGCGATTGACATCCACGAGACTCGCGCCGTTGGCGTGCGCCAACTTGGCGGTGTCTTCTTCGAGATGCACGCGGCGCACGCCGATACGTTTGAGCGCGCCGGCATCATCTATCACAATGAAACCGTTTTGCGACAAGGGCAAATCAAACTGCGAAATCTGATAGCCCTTCATCAGATCGGGATAGTGATAATTTTTGCGGTCGAATTTTGCAAACTCGGGGATGGTGCAATGAAATGCGAGCGCGGTGAGGATCGTGTACTCGACGGCGAGCTGGTTGATCGTCGGCAATGCGCCCGGCAAGCCGAGACATACGGGGCAGACATGCGTGTTGGGCGGCGCACCCGCATAATCGGCGGAGCAACTACAAAACATTTTGCTCTGCGTCAAGAGTTGCGCGTGCACTTCCAAGCCAATGACGGGTTCGTATTTCATAGCATCTCCCACTCACGATTATAGCACACCTTGCCCTAGACTGAAAAAATGGAATGGTGAACGTTTGGTTTTTTTTGCGAAAAGGATTATACTGCAGTTGTAAGACCGACATCCGCGATGATGTCGTTGACGAAAAATCTCAATGAGGAGAAAGGGAATGAACCGAAATGGTATTTCGACCCGACTCGAGTCGGTGGATTTTCACGCGATTGGCGCAAGTTCGGATGCGGAAGACAATCCGTTTCGCATAACGCAACGCCAGCTCGATCAAGCGGCAGAAATCCTGAAACTCGATCCGGCGATCCATGAATTACTCCGCTGGCCCCTGCGTGAACTCCACGTAACCCTGCCCGTCAAAATGGACGATGGCACTGTCAAGGTGTTCCAGGGTTTTCGCGTTCAATACAATGACGCGCGCGGTCCAACCAAAGGCGGCATCCGCTTTCACGCCGACGAAACCATTGATACGGTGCGTGCGCTCGCCGCATGGATGACCTGGAAATGTTCGCTCGTGGATATTCCGCTGGGTGGCGGCAAGGGCGGCATCATCGTCGATCCGCGCTCGCTATCGCAAAACGAGCTCGAACGTTTGTCGCGCGCGTACATTCGCCAGGTCGGGCGCATTATCGGTTGGGATCAGGATGTGCCCGCGCCCGATGTGAACACGAACGCGCAGATTATGGCATGGATGGTGGACGAATTTTCGTTCATGCAAGGACACAATGAGTTTGGCGTCATCACCGGCAAGCCGCTCGCGCTCGGCGGTTCGGTCGGACGTGACGATGCGACAGGCCGCGGCGTGAGTATCACGGTGCGCGAAGCCGCCAAAGTGATCGGCTTGGATCTAAAAGGCGCGACGATGGTTGTGCAAGGCTTTGGCAACGTTGGATCGTGGACGGCGGTGTTGTTGCAAGAGATGGGTTGCAAGTTGATCGGCGTGGCGGACGTGGACGGCGCGTATGTGAATCAAGCCGGGATTGACGCGCGCGCCTTGCAAGCGTTTGTGAAAAAGAACAATGGCGTGGTGCGCGGTTTCCCCAATCTGGGCAAGGAAATTGACAAGGAAGCGATTCTCGAAGTGGCGTGCGATGTGCTAATTCCCGCCGCGCTTGAAAATCAGATCAACGCGCAGAATGCGCCGCGCATCAAGCCGCGCATCCTCGCCGAAGGTGCGAATGGACCCACCACGCCGGAGGCCGATCCGATTCTTCATGCGAATGGCGTGTATGTGATTCCCGATTTCTTGTGCAATGCGGGCGGCGTCACCGTGTCGTACTTTGAGATGGTGCAAAACGCGTACAATTACTATTGGGATTTGGATACAATTCACGAACGCCTTGAACAAAAAATGGTGGCGGCGTTCCACGCAGTAGATGAGATGGCGAAAAAATTCAGCGTGCATAATCGGCTTGCGGCGTATCTGGTCGCGGTGAACCGGGTCGCGGAAGCGATGAAGTTGCGCGGCTGGGCATAAACAATTCAAGCGAAAATAAAAAACCTTGCGCAGGTCTGTGACCATCGGTCACCATGCCGGCGCAAGGTTTTTTATTGCCGATCGACAGACTGGGGCGAATGACGGGGAGCGAACCTATTCTGCCAACGCCATTGCGCGCATTCGATTGGGCTTGAGTGAGTGCTTGAGATTGCATTTAAGCTTGCGCCGAATTTGTTTGAGCGCCGAGCGATTGCGATAAACGGTGATGACGTATTCGGCTTGATCCGCATCCAGCAAAACGGTCGTGCCTTCCAACCGCGCAAACTTGCTCCGCTCATTTTTGGGAATATCTTGCTTGCCCAAAAAACAGAACAGCGTGCCCGCATTGTAAATGCGACGTCCGTTCAGGATTACGTACTCAATCTCGGTGGCATTGAGATGCCGCTGGGCCATTCGCAAAACGGCATGTTCAGAGAACTGTCGCTGAGTTTGCAAACTGATCTCCTTGGGTTTGGGTTACCCCGTCACGCGCCCCAGTCTGTGGACCTCCGTCTCAGATCAAGATGCAGGTTGATTGCAAAATCTTTCAACGTGTGATTGGTTTGGGCGCAAATACAATTGCGCCTAATAACGCTAGGTCAATGATGACCGAGCCGAGCACGATGAACGTCATTGCGCTTGCGCCGATTGGCTCAATCAATTGTCCGACCAACCAGGGGAAAAACATGGCGCCGAGTCCGCCGCCGACGAGAAACCAGCCGGTCACGCGCGCTGTGATCGTCAAGCGTTGTCCGGCGTATGCAAGCACGGCAGGAAAAATCGAAGCCATGCACAACCCCGCGCCAATTGTGCCGAGCCAGAGCGCGGTGGACGATTGCGGCAATAGCGTCACGATCGCCACGCTAACAATCGTTCCCAGTAAATCGAAAAAAATGATGACGGCTGGTTTGGCGCGCGTTGAAATTGCGACACCCAATAATCGTCCGAGTGTGAACGACCCCCAAAACGTCGATGTGAGCAGTGCCGCGTCGGTGGCATTTGCAAGCGCAAGGCGCGTGGCATACGTGAAAACCCAATTGCCATAGCCCGTTTCCACGCCGACGTAGACAAAAAGCATGGCGGCGATCATCACGACCAGTTGATAATTTACTTGCGGGGTCTCCGTTTGAGCAGACGCATGTTGAATCGGCGGGCTGGGTAAGCGCAAAAATACCAGCGCAATCGGGACCATCAACCCGGCGAGCAACGTGAACGCCCAGCGAATATCGCCGGTGGCAAGCACTACTTGCGCGATCACAATCGGCGAGATAAATGCGCCAACACCAAAAAAGAAATGCAGTCCGTTCATAAATGGACCCACACGCGCGCCATGCACCCAAACGAGCAAACTGTTGCCGCCGACATCGAGCGAGCCCTCGGCGATGCCAAGCAATAACATGATCGCGATGAGCAAGCCAAGGAGCGGTACCGTTGGAATCAAAACGAACGTGACCGCGGCTGTCAAAAGCACGACGGCGAAAACGGGATGACCTGGCACGCGGTCAAACCAGCGCCCGGAAAGCATCGAACCGGCGAGATAACCCAGCGAGCGCACGACAAAAATGATGCTAATTTGATTGAGTGTGGTTTGCGTGTGGCGCGCCAGATCGGGAAGCGCGGGACCGAACACGCCGGTGATAAGTCCCAGGACAATAAACGCGGCGTAATAGCCAACGGTTTTAGAAATTCTGCCGGTCGTTTCAGTCCGGGTAGATGCAAGCGGTGAGGATGAAGCCATTAATTGAAATTTTCTCCAGATCAATTTGAGGGGGCGGTCATTTTTTCCAATGCGTTCAAATAGGCAAACGCTTCCGCGTTATGGTCGCCGCACATTTCGCGCGCGGGCTGTAAATGCACGCACACGGTAGGGCGTTCCGGCTGGCCAAAAATTTTACAGCGATTGTCGGCGGTGAGTTGCACGCATCGTACTCCGGCGGGCTTGCCCTTGGGCATTCCCGGAATTGGCGACGAGATAGATGGCGCGATGCAACAGGCCGCACAGCCCACGCGACATTCCATTATGCGACCAAGGTTTTCACAAGATGTTCAAGCATCGTTGCCGGATCATCGCAAAAGCCGGGATGAATCGGCGACGTTTGCACGACCGTACTGCGCGGCGAGGTGAGCCAGTGAAAGCGTTCGGCTTTCGGTAACGCGGCAAGCGCGCCAGCTTCGGGTGCGCCGGCGCAGAGGCGCGGGATGGCATCCAGATAGCGGTGTACCGTTGCCTCGTCGAGATCAGGCGCGAGCGCGCGCAGACGCCGTGGATCGAACGTGATGCGCGCGTCGAGATAGCCGAGCGCGCGGCAAAATAAAATCACGCCAACGTTGATAAATTCGCCGCGCTCTTCGTGCGGCACGACGCGAATGATCGCGTAATCAAACGTGGTGTGATTGGGCATCACGTGCCTCCGTCACAAACGCGCGCGGCGCGGCTAGGCGGGCGCGCAGAAAATCGAAATAGGCGCGGCGCACATGCTCCGCGCTTGCAAATGGCGTATCGCGGCTCAGCCAATCGTCGGGAAGCAGGGCAACAATCGCGCGCAACGTTTCGTCTGTGAGCCGCGCCGCCAAGCGCGCGTCGGCGTCGGCGAGCGCGGTGGCATAACGTAAAAGCACATGATCCTTGATCAGCGGAAAAGGTTGGCGGCTTTTTTCGAGGTGCTTGAGCCAGGCGTGATGAAAGTACAACGTGGCGCCGTGATCGATCAGCCAGAGTCCCTCGCGCCACCACAATAAATTGGGATTGCGCGGCGTGCGATCGACGTTGGTGACATACGCATCGAACCAAACGATCTGCGAAGCCAGAGTTGCATCCGGCGCGGGCGTACCGGGAATGCCAAACATGAGCGCGCTTGGCAAATAGGCCATGCCAAGATTGACGCCCGCGCTAAATTTGATCAGGTCTTGAATTTCGGGGTCGGGTTCGGTGTTGCCCAGGTTGGGGTCGAGCATCATGAGCACAATTTCCGGCACGGGCAAGCCGAGCGCGCGCGCAATTTCGCCCGCGAGTAATTCGGCGATTAACGCTTTGGGTCCTTGTCCCGCGCCGCGAAATTTCAAAACGTACAATTGATTGTCGTCGGCTTCGACAATTGCCGGCATCGAGCCGCCTTCGCGCAAAGGCGACACATACCGCATTGCAGTCAATGTTTTCATCGGCGCGATTATACCACACGTCCACGGAATCAAAAATCAAACGGACATTTACTCAAATGCCGCGTTCCAAAATCTCGCGCAGGCGTTCAGCGATTTCTGGGTCGAGTGACATGAGCGCGAGTTTGTTTTGTGTTGGGCGCGGATCATAATCAATGTGATGAATTTGCAAGCGGCCATCGTCCCAGATAGCGAAGGTGGCGCTGGGCAAGCCGTGGCGCGGTTGACCAAGTGAGCCGGGATTGACGATGTGTGCATTGCCAATGCGCCGAATGCCGGGAACATGCGTGTGACCGAGCAGGATCACATCGGCGTCAATGCCGTCTAGTTCCGCGCGTAATTCATCATTGGATGCAGTGACGAAATCGAATGAGCGGGTGAGGGGTGCGCGCGGTGAAGCGTGCGCGAGGAAAAATTTTGCACCGCCGAGTTCGATCTGCGTTGTCAGCGGCAAGGCGGCAAGGTAGGCGCGATCAGGCGGGGACAATTGGCGGAGCGTGTGCGCGCGCGTGGCGATGGCGAGATCGCGGTACTCGGATGGCGAGGCCAAGCCGGCGTTTGTGGCAGTCGCGTGATCGTGATCGCCGCGCACGGTGTAGGCGACGTTGGCGCGCAACCACGCGACGCACGCGGCTGGGTCGGGGCCGTAGCCAACCGCATCGCCGAGAAACACGA
>JBBIUF010000072.1:0-21506 GCA_037440365.1 Chloroflexota bacterium | reverse complement strand
ACCCAGGTATACGATATTATCCACATTGCCCGCCGACGATCACCGTCACGCGTCCTTGCTCGTCAATGTACGCGACTCCGGCTTCGGGTTGCAAATACGCATGTTCCTGTGCGGGTGTATAATATTCGCTCTCGATGATCACATCGGCTTGCGCGAAACCTTGCGCCACATCGCCTTTGCGAATCGGAATATGTTTCATCACGTTGCCGGCATACGCCGGATGAACCTGGGTCGCGCCGGGTTGAATCGCCGCGCGCGGATCAATCATCGGCGGCAAATCTTCGTAATCGATCTCGATCAGATCGCGCGCCTGCTCGGCTTGCTTTTCGGTTTCGGCAACGACGAACGCGATCTTTTCGCCGACCCAGCGCACCTCGTCGTTATTCAACACGGGCGCGTCTTTCGAACCGAGACCAAATTCATTCACCGGCACATCACGCGCGGTAAACACGCGCACGACACCGGGCGCGGCTTGCGCTTTTGCCGTGTCGAGTCGTTTGATGCGCGCGTGTGGTCGTCGCGCAAATAAAACTTTCATCCACAATTGACCCGGCAAGTTAATGTCGCCGGGATACTGTGCCTCACCCGTCACTTTGGCGCGCGCGTCAATACGGGTGAGGGATTCACCGAGTTGAGTCATTGGAAAACCTCAGTGGTCAGGATGTCATTGCGAGGAGCAGTGAAGCGTTTGCAACGAACCAATCTCCCAATAGCGGATCGGGGATTGCTTCGTTGCAAAATACGCTCCTCGCAATGACAACAAAAATCAATGTTTGAAATGGACAAAGATGCGTCCGAAATTCTTATCGTCTTTTTCGACGCGATGATAGAGTTGGCGAATGTGCGATTGGTTCAAAAAGCGCAACACCTTTTTCTTGAGCTGTCCGCTTCCCTTGCCAGGAATAATTTCAACGAGATCGATTTTCTTGTCCACCGCTTCTTGCACAATGCGATTGAGTTCCGCATCAATCTGTCCGCCGCGATTATAAATGTCGTGTAAATCGAGTTTGAGTTTTGCCATTGGGTGATTGGATTATTTCCTATTGCGCTTTAATCTCTTCCGCAACTCTTTCCACTCCAACGTATTTAACACATCCTGCGTTTCCAACCCGCCGCGCCGTGCCATTGCCACGCCGTAGAACAAGCCGGCGAATCCGTCCGGTGAATGGGAATCGCTGTCAATCACAATGTTCACGCCCACTTGGCGCGCGCGCCGCACATGCACATCATCCAGGTCGAGGCGTTCGGGCGCGCCGTCAATTTCGAGGAGCGTCCCGGTTTCTTTGGCGACGCGGAATACCTCTTCAAGGTCGAGTGCGGATTCTTCGCGCGCGCCGATCAAGCGTCCGGTTGGATGCGCGAAAATATCCACATACGGATTTTGGATCGCCTGGATGACGCGCGCGGTAATTTTTTCGCGCGATTGCTTGAGCGCGCTGTGCGTCGAAACCAGCACGAGATCAAACTGCGCGAGCAAGTCATCTGGAAAATCGAGCGAGCCATCCGCGCGAATTTCCATCTCGATGCTTTTCAGCACAACGAAACCCTTTAATTTTTTGTTGAGCGCATCAATCTCTTTCCACTGTTCTTTCAAGCGTTCCGGGGTCAGTCCGCGCGCGATACCCAACCCCTGGCTATGGTCCGTGATCGCGAGATATTTCAACCCGCGCGCGCGCGCCGCCGCTGCCATTTGCTCAATCGTGAAACTGCCATCGCTCCAGGTCGAGTGCGACTGCAGATCGCCTTTCAAATCTTTCAATTCGATCAGACGCGGTAATTTATTTTTCTGCGCGAGTTCCAATTCGTCGGTTGCTTCGCGCAACTCTGGCGGAATCCATTGCAAACCGAGTTTTTCGTACACGCCGGCTTCATCCGGCGTGAAAATTTCTTTTTCATCTTTGACGCGCTTCAAGCCCCATTCGCTCAACGACAAACCTTGCGCGAGTGCAATCTGGCGGAGCGCGACATTATGCTCTTTACTGCCGGTAAAATATTGGAGCGCACTGCCCCAATGTTTTGCTTCGAGCACGCGTAAATCCACTTGCAAACCATTGTCGGCAATGATGCTGGCTTTGGTCGTGCCTTGCGCGTTGATCGCTTGCACGATCGGCAACGTCACAAATGCTTCAATGATATTTTGCGGCGAGTTGGATGCAACCAAAATATCCAGGTCGCCGATAGTCGGTTTCATGCGGCGGAGCGAACCGGCAAACTCGATCGCTTGAATCGCGTCGCCGCACACGGCGCGCAGTTCGTCCACGATATGTTGCGCAAAGGGATAGGCCATGCCGAGCAGGACGCGCGTCGAAGATTTTTTGCGACGTTGCGCTTCAATCCCGGCGAGAATTTTTTCTTCCGATTTCGCGCCGAATCCTTTCAGGTCGCGTAACTTGCCGGCGCGTGCCGCTTTTTCAAGTTTCGCGACATCGGTGATTTTGAGTTCGTGCCACAAACGCGCAACTGTTTTCGGACCCACGTCTGGAATTTGCAGTAAATCGAAAATGCCGGGCGGCACATCTCTCGCGATTTTATTATAGTAAGCCAATTCGCCGGTGCGCAACAACTCGTCGATCTTGTCGGCAATCGCTTCACCGATGCCTTGAATCGTGCGCAAATTTTTGGGATCGTTCTGCCAAATGTCGCGGATGTCGCGGCCCAAATGCTCAATCGCATCGGCGGCGCGGCGATAGGCGACGATCTTGAACACGAGCTCACCTTGGATTTCGAGAATATCTGCGATTCGAAAAAGCAATCCGGCGATCTCGGCGTTAGTCCATTTCGGTGCAAGCGTGTGTTTCGATTTTGGCATTGTGAACCTTTCTCGTGGATATTGTAGGACAATGCCCGAGGGTTGTCAAAAGGTTGAGCCATCTATTTGGCGCGTCCAAATTGGCGGATTCCGAGTCGGCGATTGCCCGCTTGTCAAAATGCAACTAGGTGTAAGCGCGGGTGATGGTTGCGGCGAATTTTGACAAACTCGGCATTTCTGGTATACTGTATACAGTATACCAATCGTCTAGGACAGACGCCGAATCAATGACTGATTCATTTCAACTCCGAGCACGACTCGCTCCTAATCCTCCCTTGCGGGACCAGGCATACACGACCCTCAAAGATGCCATCCTCGCAGGTAAGTTCACGCCAGGTGATCACCTTGTCGAAATTGAGATTGCCCATTCGCTTGGTCTAAGCCGCAGTCCCGTCCGGGAAGCATTTCGGCGGCTGGAACAAGAAGGGTACCTCACCGTCACACGCTCCGGCGTCGTCGTTCAGCAAATTTCCTACAAAGACATTCAGGGCATTTATTACGTGCGCCAAAAGCTCGAAGCGATGGCGGCGGTGTTAGCCGCCGAGCGCGCGACGGCTCAAGAGATTGCCGCACTCCGCCGCGCGCTCAAAGCGATGGAACTTGCGGTCAAAGAAAAAAACGAAAAGAAAATTATTCAATCGGGCAATGATTTCCACGTTCTGCTTTATTCCCTCACCGATAATCAATATCTCATTGATTTGCTCAACACCACGTACGATAAAATTCGCCATTTCCGCAATGTGAATGTCACCGTTCATCAACGCGGACGCGACGCGCTCGCGGAACATCGTGCGGTCGTCGAAGCGATTGCGCGGCATGACGTTGCTGCGGCGGATCGGTCCGCGCAGGAACATATTCACCGCTCGTGGTCCCATACCCAAATTCTGTTTGAAAAAGATCACCCGGCTTTTCAAGCCATCAACACTCACTCAACAACGCGTTGAACCATGACTCAAACCAAACATCTCCGAACCCTTTTGGCTCAGTCCGATCTGCTGATCGCTCCTGGTGCAGTGGACGCGTTGACCGCGCGTTTGATCCAGGAAGCTGGCTTTCCTGTGGTGTATGCAACTGGCGCAGGCATTGCGAACGCGCAATTTGCGTTGCCCGACCTGGGCTTGTTAACCATGACCGAGATGCTCGAATCCATTCGCCGGATCGTGGATGCGGCGGGCGTGCCGGTGATTGCCGATGCCGATACCGGCTATGGCAATGCACTCAATGTGCAGCGGACTGTGCGCGAGTATGAACGCGCCGGCGTTGCCGCGATCCAATTGGAAGATCAAGTCAACCCCAAACGCTGTGGTCATTTTTCGGGTAAGGAGGTGATTGCCGCCGACGAAATGATTCAGAAGTTGCGCGCCGCGGTTCAAGTGCGCACCGATCCAGATCTCGTTTTGATTGCGCGGACCGATGCGTTGGCAACGCATGGAGTGGATGAAGCGATTGCGCGCGCGCGCGCGTATGCGGCGAATGGCGCCGATGTGATCTTTGTCGAAGCGCCGACCGACCGGGCAATTGTAGCGCGGTTGCCACAAGAAATTCCTGCGCCGCTATTGTTCAACCTGACCGAAGGCGCCAAAACACCCCCGTTCACGAATCGCGAGTTGGCGCAATTTGGTTACAAGTTGGTGATCTACCCGAACGCTTTGTTACGCATTGCGATCCAAACCACGCAACACGCGCTCGCCGCCTTGCGCGCCGATGGTTCGAGTCAGGCGCTGATCCCGCAAATGGCAGGTTGGGATGAGCGACAACGGATTGTGCGGTTGAACGAGTACGAAGCATTGGATCGGTTGTTCAAGACTGGGTCCAATTAGCGATTTGGAACGGATGCACATGTCGTGCGTCAAAAATGCGGGACCTATGCTGGTCTCGCTAAAAAACTCAGGGAGGAGTCTTGCAATGAAAAAGTTTGTATTGTTTGCTGTGTTGTTTGTGGCAGTGATTGCCCTGTTCGTGGCGTGCGCGCCCGCGCCAACCGCCGCGCCCACCGCGGCTCCGGCGACTGCCGCGCCTGCGGCCGCTACCAAAGCGCCCGCCCCCGCCGCGACCACCGCACCAGTTGCGCCTGCGGATAACAGCGCGATTGTCGAAGCGTCGAAAAAAGAAAATGCGCTAGTCGTCTATTCGATCATGAGCGCGGCAAACTGGAAACCCGTTCTGGACGGATTCGCCAAAAAGTATCCGTGGATCAAAGTTGAGAACGTGGCCGAACTTGCCTCGAACGAAATCTTCCCCCGCTACTATTCCGAATCGGCAAGTAAAGCCAAGACCGCTGACTTTATCAGCACCTCGAACCCCGATGGCTGGCAAGAATTTATCGCCAAGGGTGAGTTGGTCGTTTACAAATCGGTGGAAGATGCGAACGTGCCCGCGTGGTCGAAACTTGCGCCGGGCGTCTATACCGCGTCCAGCGATCCGTTGATCTTTACGTGGAACAAGCAAGCGGTTCCGACAGGCCCCAAGACGATGGCAGACCTCGCCGCGATGGTCGACAAAGACCCCGCGAAGTTCAAAGGCAAGATCACGACGTATGATGCCGAAACCAATGCGACCGGTTTCGCCGCGAACTGGTTCTATATCAAAAAAACCGGCGATGCCGGTTGGAAGGTTCTTGAATCGATTGCCAAAGCCAGTCCTAAACTAGCGACGGGCGCGGGCGGTATGGTAGATGACACCATGTCGGGCGCGATCTCCGTTGGCTATTTTGTTTCCGGTATCAGCGTGTACCCAAAGTACCCCGCCGCTGACCCAGTCATGGGCAACGCGCTCATTGGCGATGGCACGCCGATCATCGTGCGCGGCATGGGCGTCACCAAAGCCGGCGCGAATCCCAACTCGGCAAAGTTGATGCTGGACTATATCCTGTCCCAGGAAGGTCAACTCGCGTTTGCCGATGGCGGCCTCACCGCGTATCGTCCCGATGTTGCCGACAAGGCGAAACTGCACCTGTCGAAACTCGCGGCGGCAATCGGCGAACAAAATCTCGCGCCATTCTACTTTGACAAAGACATCATGGACGCAACCAAAGTTGCCGAGTTCAAAGCGCGCTGGAAAAAACTGTTCAAACCATAATCATGTGATCATTGGGGAGAGACGCACCACGTCTCTCCCCAGTCGGAGATTGCCATGCCCACAACACAAGCCCACATTGACGCGACCCCCCGCGCGCGATCGCGGTTTTCCTGGGATTTGATTGTCCAATGGGGCGTCGTCATTCTGACTGCCGCGTTGGTGATCTTTCCGGCGTGGCCCCTGTTTGTCCAAGCGTTTCTCGATAAACCGATCTACGATGCGACCAAGTCGTTCACGTTCAACAATGTGATTCGCACACTGACGAACACGGAACTGTGGAGCGTCGTCGGCACGACGGTGCTTTACGCGGTTGGCACGACGGTGCTTGCCGTTGCCCTAGGTACGGTGCTCGCGTTGCTCCTGACCCGAACCGATATGCCTGGCAAAAGCTGGTTCGCCAGTCTCGTCCTCATTCCATTTTTTATTTCACCGCTCGTGTTGGCATATTCCTGGGATACGATTTTTGGTCAACAAGGTTATCTGACCGTGCTGGTCCGCACGCTCGGTTTGCCCACCTGGGATTTATTCTCACTGGGCGGGATGATTGTGGTCACGGCCATGTTCTACGCGCCGAATGCGTACTTGCAATGCACCGCGTCGCTCGCGCTCACCGATCCAACCCTCGAAGACGCGGCGCGCATCGCGGGCGCAAACCCATTCTGGGCGTTGTGGCGGATCACCGTTCCGCTCCTGCGTCCCGCCATTACGTTTAGCGCGTTGTTCATTTTCGTTTCCTCTGTCGAAATGCTCGCCATTCCCTTGATTCTGGGTAATCCGGTCAATATCCAAGTTCTGCCGACGTTTTTGTATCGCATTGGTGTCATTGGCACGCCGCCCGATTATGGCCAACTCGCCGTCGCCTCAATTTTGTTGGTGGGGGTGATTGTCTTTCTGGTTGCGCTCCAAAGCCGCATGGTGAATCAGGAACGCCGCTTTGTCACCGTTGGCGGCAAAGCGACGCGCCCGCGCTTACTCCGTCTCGGTCCCTGGCGCATCCCCGTATTCATCGTCGTCATCGCCTACACGATCATTGGGATCGTCCTGCCGCTGATTGGTTTGATTGTCAAATCGTTTGTTGTGTTTCTTAATCCCTTTATCAACCCGCTCACCGTGTTCACGCTCGATAATTACCATTTCATTTTCGACGCCAGCTCGTACACCAATTCCATTGTGAACAGCGTGCTCATTTCGTTCATCGGCGCGGCGATAGGCATTGTCTTTATGGCGATGATTGCGATCATCGTTTATCGCTCCTCGTTTCGCGGGCGTCAGACCTTGGCGTATGTGGCCATGTTCCCACGTGCATTTCCTGGCATCATCGTCGGCATTGGATTCCTGTGGGGCTTTTTGCTCATCCCCGGTCTAGCGCAATGGCGCAATACAATTTGGGCGATTATGTTAGCGTTCATCATGCGCTACCTGCCACTTGGCTTTATCACGATCAGTCCGTCCATTATGCGTATCTCGAATGAACTCGACCGCGCCGCGCGCGTGGCAGGCGCAAATTGGCTGACGATGGTGCGCTCTATTCTCGCGCCGATTTTGTTTCCCGCGTTGATGTCGGGTTACGTTTTGCTCTTTGTCACCTTTTTGAAAGAGTATGCCTCCGCGGTATTTCTCTATGCGCCCGGTTCCGAAGTCATCGGCACCGTGATCATCAGTCTGGGACGCAGTGGCGACACCGGCCCAATTGCCGCGCTCGCCACCATTCAAACCGTGATTACGTTCATTGTCATTTTCTCTAGCTCGCGATTCCTGGGAGTGAAACTCTATGAGTGATCTAATCATCGAAGGCTTGGTCAAGAATTTCGGCAAGGTACGCGCGATTGACAATGTCTCGCTGACGGTCAAGAGCGGCACACTCACCACGCTCCTGGGTCCGTCGGGGTGCGGCAAAACGACCACACTCAACAGCGTGGCGGGTCTCGATCCGGTGGACGAAGGGATCATCCGCGTCGGCGATTTTGTATTGCAAGATTCAAAACGTGGCATTGCGCTTCAACCCGAAGAACGTGAACTAGGCATGGTGTTTCAATCCTATGCGCTCTGGCCCCACATGAAGGTTTACGACAACCTGGTGTTTGGTTTGAAACTGAAAAAAATTTCTGACACGGAAGCCAAAAAACGGATCAAAGATACACTCGAACTCGTTGGCCTAAGTGAGATGGAACAACGCTATCCATTTCAACTATCCGGCGGTCAGCAACAGCGCGTTGCGCTCGCGCGCGCCGTGGTCGCGCAACCGCGCTTGCTTTTGCTCGACGAGCCGTTGTCAAACCTCGATGCCAAGGTGCGCGAGCAAGCCCGGTTTTGGCTTCGCGATTTCCAACATCGGCTTGGCATTACGACGGTTTACGTCACGCACGATCAAGCCGAAGCGCTCGCCATTTCCGATATGGTCGCGGTGATGTCAGCAGGCAAATTGTTGCAGTACGCGCCGCCGCACGAAATCTACGAAAAGCCCACGTCGAAATTTGTTGCCGATTTCATCGGTGTCTCCTCGTTCTTGAACGGCACCATCGTTGAGCGCGCGAGCAATTCCACGCGGATCAAGATTGACACGGGCGAAGTGCTTACCTCGGCGCGCGTTGCGCCGCCAGGTGACAAGGTCAGCATTGCGATCCGTTCCGAGCGCATTCGCCTCGTGCCGCTGTCCGAGCAAGCCCCGAACACGATCCCAGCCAAGATCACGTCAGGCGTTTACCTCGGAAGCAAGTGGCAATACCTGGTCGAAATCAAATCCGGCACGATGCGCGTCGAAACAATGGACGCCGCGCCGGGCGAGCAAGTGCGCCTTGCGTTCGCGCCCGAAGATTTGATCTTGTTAGCCGCAGAAAACTAGATTTTTCAACTACGAATAACACGAATCGGCACGAATAAAAAATAATTCGTGTTCATTCGTGTTATTTGTGGTTTGCCCGAAGGAGAATGATGCAAGACCGTTTTCAAGATTTATTTGCCACCTATGCCACCACCCAACACACTTTACCCGACGACACCGCGCATGAAGTCAAACGCCGCATCATGGACACCTTTGGCGTGATGTATGCCGCAAGCCAGGACGATTCGCCAACAGTGGCGCGCGCGTACGCGGAAATGTATCCCGTCGCGAACGGCGCGCGTATTTTTGGATCGCCGTTACGCGCCGCGCCAGATGTGGCGGGATTCGCCAATGGTATCCACGCGCGCTATCTCGATTACAACGATACTTACCTGTCGCTTGAACCACTGCATCCGTCGGATGTGATCCCGCCCCTGCTCGCGCTTGCCGAGACGCGACATGTGTCTGGTCGCGTACTCATCACCGCGATTGCGCTTGCGTATGAGATCGGCGTGAACTTGTGCGATGCCGCGAGCTTGCGCGCGCACAAATGGGATCACGTGAATTACGTTGCGATTATGGTCGCGGCGGGTGCATCGTATGTGCTGGGTCTGAATCCGGTCCAAGCGGGACATGCGCTCTCATTGGCAACCGTGCCGCACGCTTCGATGCGCCAAACGCGCGCGGGCGAACTCTCGATGTGGAAAGGCGCGGCGGCGGCAAATGCCAGCCGCAATGCGCTGGTTGCCACGCTCCTCGCGGAAAAAGGCATGACCGGACCGTTCCAACCGTTCGAGGGCGAAATGGGTTTTTGCGAATTGCTCACGCATCAACCATTCGCTTGGAGTAAACTCGAATCATTGGTCCAGGCGCAACCGCCGCATCGCATTCTCGATACCTACATCAAAAAATATCCCGTCGAGTACCACGCGCAAAGCGCGGTGGACGCCGCGCTCGATCTGTACGGCGAAATGCGCGGCGCGCAATTGCAATCCGTTCACATTGATACGTTCAAGGCGAGCTATGAAATCATCGCCAAGGATCCGGAAAAGTGGCAACCGAAAACACGTGAGACCGCCGATCATTCGATTCAGTACATCACGGTTGTTGCGCTGGAGGATGGCGTCATCACGCAAAAATCGTTTGACTTGGCGCGGATTCGTTCGCCGCGCACACAAGAATTTTTGGCGCAACATACCACGCTGGCAGAAAAACCAGAGCTGACGGCGGGTTATCCCGATGGCATTCCGAACACGATCACGGTAACCTTGGGCGATGGACGCACGTTATCCAAAACGGTGCGCTATCCCAGCGGGCACGCGCGCAACCGAATGACGGATGCGCAAGTGGAAGCCAAGTTCAACGCGAACGTGACCGGGCGGATCGCGCCTGACCACGCGCGCACGCTGGGCGATGCGGTGTGGGCGCTTGACGAATGCGCGGATGTGGCAACCTTGCCGCCGCTGTGGGCGTTCGTCTGATCGTAGCAACCTGGGAATTTGATTGGCGTGGCGCTGTGTTGCTCACAGCGCCACGTTTATTTTTTTCCGCATGTGGCATTTGGTCACCGCGCGGCTTGGGGATATAATGAAACCGTGATGACGCAAGCTCAACCATTGAAACAAAATCCTACACTCCAACCTCTGCCTCTGCCCCAGCCCTCCAACGCGCCGATTCTGTGGCGCTGTGTTGGTTACCTGCGCCCGTATTGGAAATTGACCACTGCCGCGTACCTTGCGCTTTTCGCCATCGACGCGCTGGCACTGGTGATTCCGCAATTCATTCGCTGGATCGTCGATCGCGGCATTGGGCAACAAGACCTGACGCTGTTGATCGAATCAGTCCTCGCGCTGTTGGTGCTGACCTTGATCAAAGGCGTGCTTACATTTTTTCAAGGCATTTGGACGGAGACGGCCTCGCAAGGCGTGGCGTACGATCTCCGCAATGCGATTCATCGCAAACTGGGAATGCTTTCCTTTGCGTATCACGACCGCACGGAGACGGGGCAAATTTTGTCGCGCTCGATCCAAGACGTGGATCGCATTCGCTTTTTAACGGGACGCGCCATTTTGCGCCTGGTCGACGCGGCGGTGTTATTCCTGGGTACGGCGGCATTGCTCGTGGCGATGAATCCCCAGTTGGCGATCCTCGCGCTGATGACAATGCCGATCCTGGCGTACCGCGCGTTTTGGTATGGCCGCCGCTTGCGCCCGCTCTCGCTTGCGATTCAACAACAACTCGCCGTGCTCACGACGCGGCTCGAACAAAATCTGCGCGGCGCGCGCGTCGTCAAAGCGTTCGCGCAAGAGCAAGCCGAGATCGATCGCTTTGAGCGCGAGAACGAAAGATGGTTCGACTTGTCCGTGGCTTCAACGCGCTTGCAAGCGATGAATGCGCCGCTGATCGATTTAATCGCCAACGTTGGCACGGTGCTGATCATTTGGTCCGGTGGACAGTTGGTGATTCAAGGGCAACTGACGCTCGGCGAACTCGTTTCGTTTTCGACGTATCTCGCGCAACTGATTCTGCCGATTCGCCGCTTGGGTCAGATCATTCCGATCATTGCCGTTGCCGCCGCCGCAGGCGAACGTATCTTTGATATTCTCGATACGCAATCCGAAGTGCGCGACGCGCCTGACGCAATTGCGCTTCCCGCCGTGCGCGGCGCGGTGAAATTCGAGCATGTGTCGTTTGGTTATTCCCAGCGTCATCGCATCCTGTCCGATGTGACATTCAACGTCGAGCCAGGTCAAGTGATTGCACTGCTCGGCATGACGGGCTCGGGCAAATCCACGATCATTAATCTCATTCCGCGTTTTTACGATCCCACCGAAGGTCGCATTATCATTGACGATTCCGATCTGCGCCGCGTCACGCTCAATTCCTTGCGCGATCAGATCGGCATTGTGTTACAAGAGACCATGTTGTTCGCGGCATCGATTCGCGAAAACATTGCGTTCGGCGTGCCTGACGCGACGGACGAAAAAATTATCGCGGCGGCGCGCGCGGCGCAGGCGCACGATTTCATCTTGCAAATGTCCCAGGGTTACGATACACTCGTCGGCGAGCGTGGCATTACGCTGTCGGGCGGGCAACGCCAGCGCGTCGCGATTGCGCGCGCATTGCTCAAAGACCCGCGCATCCTGATTCTCGACGATGCCACGTCAAGCGTGGATGCCGAGACCGAGCGCTTGATCCAACTCGCGCTCGAACGCTTGATGCGTGGGCGCACCGCGTTTGTGATCGCGCAACGTTTGAGCACGTTGCGCCTCGCCGATCAAATTCTCGTGTTGGAAAAAGGGCGCATTGCCGCACGTGGCACACACGAGGAATTGTTGCGCACGTCGGGGTTGTACGCCGAGATTTATCATCAGCAATTACGGAAGGATGAAAATTGAATGTCATTGCGAGGAGCGACGCGGCTCGCAATGACATAGGGCGAATATGAGTTTCTCCATTGGCTCGGCTGGCGCGGCAATGGGCCCGCGCGGCGCAATCGAAAAATTTGGCGAAGACGCAGAACAGCACGCTTTTGATGTGCGACTCGTGTTGCGTTTGTTGGCGTATCTGAAACCGCATTGGCAACGCATGACCGCCGCCATCGTGCTGATTTTGCTTTCATCCGCGCTCACGCTTGTTGCGCCGTACCTGCTCAAGGTGGCGATTGATCAATTTATCGCGACGCGCGACGCGAGCGGTTTGACCCAGGTTGCCGTCTTGCTCGCGGCGACTTTTGTTGGCATTTACGCGACAACTGCCGCGTTACAATATTTGCTGTCATGGATCGGGCAACAAGTTTTGAAAACGTTGCGCGCTCAACTCTTTCGCCACTTGCAAATCCTCTCGATGAGCTATCACGACACGCACATTGTCGGCGTCACGATCTCGCGCGTGATCAACGACGTGTCGGTGATCAACGATCTCTTGTCCGATGGCGTTGTCTCGCTCATCGGCGATGTCGTCGTGTTGCTCGGTATTATCGTCGTGATGATTTCGTTGAACGCGCGGCTCGCGCTCTCCACGTTTGCCGTTCTGCCCTTGATGGTGCTCGCTACCTGGTGGTTCACGCGCCAAGCCCAGGTCGCTTTCCGCGACACGCGATCCAAAATCGCCGCCGTCGTCGGCGATCTCGCCGAAAACATTTCGGGGATGCGCGTCATTCAAGCGTTCGTGCAAGAAGACGCGACCCAGGATCGGTTTGACGAAGTGAATCGTGCCAACCGCGATGCAAATATTACCGCGATGCGCTTGTCGTTTGTCTTTTTGCCGTCGGTCGATTTTTTGGGCATGTTGGCGACGGCGATTGTGCTTGGCTTTGGCGGATGGGCAGTCGTGAGCGGGCAAGTCACGCTCGGGATCGTCGTGGCGTTTCTTGCGTACGTCACGCGCTTTTTCGAGCCGATTCAAGACCTGAGCCAGATTTATACGACGATGCAAGCGGCGATGGCAGGCGGCGAGCGCGTTTTGAATTTGCTCGATTCTCCGCCCCAGGTCCAGGATCAGCCGAATGCCAGGGCGATGTCAACGATCATCGGGCGCGTGGAATTGGATCGCGTATCGTTTGCGTATCGGGGCGATAATGTGATCCTGCGTGACGTGAGTCTGACCATCGAGCCAGGACAAACGATCGCGTTAGTTGGGCCCACGGGCGCGGGCAAAACATCCATTGCGAATTTGGTTGCGCGGCTGTACGACGTAACCGAGGGCGCGGTGCGAATTGATGGAATGGACGTGCGCGAGGTGGCGCAACAATCTTTGCGTCGTCAGATGGGGCTCGTGCCGCAAGAACCATTTTTGTTTTCGGGCACGATTGAGGATAATATCCGATTTGGATTTGCAGAGGCAACGCAAGCGATGCTGGAAGATGCGGCGCGGCTTGCGAACGCGCACGAATTTATCGCCGCGTTGCCCGATGGCTATCGCACGGTGATTCAAGAGGGTGGCGTCAATCTTTCGGTGGGGCAACGCCAACTGATTTGTATTGCGCGCGCGGTGCTGGCGAATCCGCGCATTTTGATTTTGGATGAAGCGACGGCGAGCGTTGATACGATGACGGAAGTGTTGATTCAGCAAGCGTTGGAACGATTATTAAAGGGACGCACGGCGATTGTGATCGCGCATCGCTTGAGCACCATTCGCCACGCGGCTGTGATCTGCGTCGTGAACGACGGGCGCATCGTCGAGCGCGGCACACATGAGGAATTGATCGCGCGCGGGGAATTGTATCGGCAATTGTACGAGCGCCAGTTTGTTGAGGTGAGTGGATTTAAGCAAACCTAGCGCGTGGCATCGCTCAAAAAATCACGCCGCCGTTGCAATGAACAAAACGCAACGGCGGCGTGATTTTTATCAAGTCGCGTTATTGTGCGCGCAACGCCGCGCTGACAATCGCTTGCGCTTGTTCCTGAATCTGTTTGAGATGTTCCGCGCCCTTGAAACTTTCCGCATACACCTTGTAGATATTTTCGGTGCCAGAGGGGCGCGCGGCAAACCAGCCATTTGCGGTGACAACTTTGAGACCGCCAATTGGCGCGTGATTGCTCGGCGCGCGCGTCAACTTGGCGACAATTTTTTCCCCGGCGAGTTCGCGCGCTTGAACCATCTCCGCCGAAAGATTCGCCAGAATCTTTTTTTGCTCCGGCGTGGCAGGCACATCCATGCGTTCGTACACGCTACTCCCAAATTGTTCCGTCAGTGCGCGATAATGTTCCCCCGGATCGCGCCCCGTGAGTGCGGTGATTTCCGCCGCGAGCAAATCCAGGATGATGCCGTCCTTGTCCGTTGTCCACACGGTCCCATCTTGACGCAAGAAGGATGCGCCCGCGCTTTCTTCGCCGCCAAAACCAAACGAGCCATCCACTAGTCCATCCACAAACCATTTGAACCCGACCGGGACTTCAGCCAGGCGGCGACCCAGGTGCGCCGCCACGCGATCAATCATCGAGCTGGAAACCAGTGTCTTGCCGATAGCGGCGTCTTTGCGCCAACCAGGACGATGTTGGTACAGATGCCAAATCGCCACGGCGAGATAGTGGTTGGGGTTTAACAGCCCCACACTCGGCGCGACGATGCCGTGCCGATCGCTGTCGGGATCGTTGCCAAAGGCAATGTCGAATTGATCTTTGAGCCGAATCAAACTTGCCATCGCATACGGCGATGAACAGTCCATTCGAATCTTGCCATCGTGATCGACCGTCATAAACGCAAAGGTTGGATCAACACGCCGATTGACGATTTCAAGATTGAGGTGATAGCGTTCCGCGATCGGTTCCCAGAATGCGACACTTGCGCCGCCCAGCGGGTCCACGCCGATTTTGAGATTGGCGGATGCAATCGCTTTTAGATCAACCACGTTGATCAAGTCTGCGACATAGCGCGATACATAATCGTACTCGTGCGTCGTTGCCGCCGCGAGCGCGCGCGCAAGCGGAATCCGGCGCACCGCGTGCAAGCCGTCCGCTAGGATTTCGTTCGCGCGGTCTTGGATCTGCTGGGTCGTCGTGGTGTCCGCTGGTCCCGCCGAGGGCGGATTATATTTAATGCCGCCATCGTCAGGCGGATTGTGCGAGGGCGTGATCACCACACCATCGGCAAGCCCGGTGGGCTTACCGCGATTAAAGGTCAAGATCGCGTGCGAGATCACGGGGGTGGGCGTATAACCCAAGCCGCTTTGAATCATCACGTTGACCTGGTTTGCGGCCAAGACTTCAAGCGTGGTGTTGAACGCGGCTTCGGAAAGCGCGTGCGTGTCCATCCCCAGGAACAAGGGTCCCGTGTATCCTTGCGCCGCGCGATATTCGCAAATGGCTTGGGTAACCGCCAAGACGTGGTTTTCGTTGAACGAGTTGACGAGCGACGAGCCGCGATGTCCCGATGTGCCAAAGGCAACCCGCTCGGTTGGATTTGTAACATCGGGAGTGCGCGTATAGTACGCGGAAACCAGACGCGGCACATTGACAAGCAATTCGGGTGTGGCGGGTTTTCCGGCAAGTGCGTGCGTGGGCATGGCAAGGTCTCCTTTCAGGTGGATGGCAATTGAGCACTGTCCTATTTTTTTTGCGGCTAATCTGACAGTGCCAAATTAATTATACCGCGAGTTACTCCGATTTGTCCAAAGCATTCGCGGCGGGTGGCTCGGCAAATTGTCCGCTCTCGATTGTGCCCAGGATGCGTGGCAGGTCTGCCGTTGCCATAATGATCGTCGTGCCGCGTTCGCCTGACCCCAGCGAAATTTCTGCGTGAACCAGGACGCTGGCATCCACCAAAATTCGGAGTGGGCGCGGCAAGCCGAACGGCGACACTGCGCCGCGCATATAGCCGGTGGCTTGCAAAACCTCGGCTTCACTTGCCATGGTCAAACGGGATTGACCCAGATAGCGGCGCAAGGTTTGCCATGCCACTTGGCGGTCGCCCGCAATCAGCACCATGACAAACTCATCCTTTGCCACGCGAAAGACAATACTGCGGACAATTTGATCGGGTATCTGGCCACGTTCGCGGGCGGCTTGCGCCAACGATGTGATGGGACCCAGATGGCGAAAGAGGCGGTATGGAATTTGGTGTTGCTCGAGGGTGCGCGCGGCAGGCGGCAGGGTAGGCGAATCAGTCATTGTGAGCTTTCTCAAGTGGCTTGGCGCAGATTGCGTGCGCCGCGAGAATTTTTACCCCGTTGTGGAACGCGGGTCGGTGTGGTGATCATCTCCGGCTTTGTGCGTTGCTTTGTCGCGGTACATTTGCGCGTCGGCTTGCGTGAACGCATAATCCAGTTCAGTGCCACTGGCGGCGGTTGCCGCGCCAAGTGATAACCTCAACCCGGTTGCCGATGCGGTTGTCGCGTTTTGGCGCGCGAGCGCTTCGCGGCAACGCGTGAGCGCTTCGGTTGCCGCGAGGGCGTCGGTTTCGGGCATGAGGATGGCAAACTCGTCGCCGCCGATGCGCGCGATAACATCTTCCGCGCGAAAGGTTGCGCTCAGAATCGCCGCCGCGCGGCGAAGCAACTGGTCTCCCGCAACATGTCCCTGGGTGTCATTGGTCGTTTTCATATCATCCACGTCTGCGACGACGAGCGTGACCGGAAATTGGCGGCTATCGCGCAGACGATTCAATTCCTCTTCAAAGAAGGCGCGATTGTACAACTGCGTTAGCGCATCGTGCGTGCTGAGGTGGCGCAGTTGTTCTTCCATTTGCTTGCGTTCGGTAATATCGATGGACAAGAAAATCACCGTGTTTACCTGGTTGCCCAGTTTCAGTGGCGCGGCATGGTTGGAGAGCCAAATCGTTTTGCGGTTTGCCCCGATCATTGCGCTTTCGTAGTGCGTGGGTTGCCCAAAACGAAAAATCAACTCGATCACTTCGCGCGTCCGGGTTTGCTCGGTAGGACTCAAATACTCGTAAATGCTCGTGCCAATAATCTGTTCGATGGGTTTGCTGGAAATAGAACGATTGATCGAAAGGATTATACCGGCGCGATCCAGGGTGGTGATGATGGCGGGCGCATCAGCCACGAGCGCGCGCCACTGTGCTTCCGAGACGCGCAATTTTTCTTGAGCGCGCTGACGTTCGGTAATGTCGCGAATGGCGGCAATATGCACGTGACGACTTTGCCAACTGAGATGGCTTGCGGTGATTTCGACGGGAATGATTGTACCGTCTTTTTTGCGGTGGTACCGGATTGGAATCCGGGTATGTTTTTCGTCCATCGCTTGGCGCGTGGCATCGGGTTGCGCGGACAAGTCCAAATTTCGCATCGTCTGTAGTTCGGCGCGGCTATAGCCATAGAGCGCAACGGCAGACGCATTGGCGTCCAAAATTTCTCCGCTGGTATTATCAATGAGGAGAATCGCGTCCGATTCAACTTCAAACAATTGGCGATATTTTTCCTCGCTATCGCGCAGGGTTTCTTCGATCCGGGTGCGTTCGGCGATTTCGCGTTCGGCGGCGCGATACAGCCGTGCGTTTTCCAACGCCAGTGCGATCACGTCGGCGAGCGATTGAATCATCAGCGCGTCGTGATCATCAAACGCATCCACGCGCTCGCTTTCAATGTTGAGTGCGCCGAGCAGGTATTCGCCATGTCGGATCGGCGCAACGATTTCGCTCCGCATCGCGGGTGTGCTAATGGCGCAGATGTAATTGGGCTCGGCCGCCGTGTCGCGCACCCATTGCATTTGGCCGGTGTGGAACGCGCGCCCGATGATGCCTTGATGAATGGGATATGCGGTGCCTTGTTCTGCGGCGAGTTTGCCGCTGGCACCCTGGATGATCCAACGCGCGCCGCTTTCGTCTGGCAACGCGAGGCACACATGCGGATAATGGGTAACGTAAACAATGGCTTGCGCCGCCGCGTGCGCAAGCGCATTGGTCTGGAGTTGTCCACTGATCGCGTGGAGGACATTGTACAGAATGCGCTGACGATCTTGTGCGCGTTGGCGTTCCGCCAACTCGGTTTGTAATTCGGTGGTGCGTGTGGCGACGCGCACTTCGAGTTCGGCATTGGCTTGGCGGAGGGCGTGTTTGGCGTGTTCGCGTTCGACGATTTCGGTTTGCATGGCGGTGTACAAGCGGCGATTATCCAACAGTGTAATTGCTTGGCGCGCTAGCGTCAAGATAACGAGACTGATGACAAACATCGCTAGTAATGGCGGCGTGATCGGCAAGGGGTGGGCTGTGTTCCAAATCACCAAGCTGTATGCCGCGATAACCCAGATGTACGGAACGAATAGCGTCCACACGGATTGATCAGGCGCGAGCGGCTTGGCGCGGGTTGGCGGTTTTTGTTTTCTGTTTGTGAGGGTCACTTGCGCCGCGCTTGCCAAGCCCACCATAATGCAAACAATCAGATACCCGGTATCGAGGGGACTGCCGGATTGATAGTTCCCGGTAATGATTTCGATTGAAACCGCAATATCCGTTGCAATTTGGCACGCTCCCGTTGCCAATAGAAAGAATAGCGGCACTTGAAAATCCAAGCTCAACTTGCCGAAGGCGAGTCGCAGTAGCACAAAAATCAGGGCGAGGTCCAACACGGGATAAACCAGCGCAATGAACGAGATCCCCCAATCCGCGTCCTGGTGGCTAGCCATAATTGGCGCAAGCACAAATACCCAATACAGCAACCCAGTCGCAAGCATAATCACGCTTGTATCGAGCGCAAGTTCAAGTTGTTTGCCGGGCGTGTGCGAGCGTTCCGTCAATAAAACAATTCCGCCAATCAAGAGCGCATAGGTGAGCAGATAGAATAGATCGGCGATGGAAGGCGTGGGCGGCATGGGCAAGCTTTGGTCCATGACGAGTTGGCTGAGGTTGCCCAACGTATAAGCGAGGAAAGCGTATGCCAGGAATCGCCAGCCTGCGCGCGTGCGGTGTCCTAACATCGCGGAGCGCTGGGCGGCATAAAATAGACCGAGTGTAGCTAAGCCCGCGGCGAGTGTGGACAGTGCGTCATTCAGGATGGTCTTCCAAAATAAATTGTTGGTCGCCGCCAGAATGAATACCAACTGGGTTGTGATGAGGATAATGGCGAGGATGATGGCAACCCGGAAAAATCGAGGCGATGGGTTGTTTGATGCAAGCATAGTTGATCAGCTAAACCACTCACGGTTTGTCTGTGCAATAATTTTGTAGACAAGAAACAAATGCCGCAAGGGATGTGCGCTCCGGCGCGCCCCGCGGCAATCATTACTTTGGGAGCAGATTCTACGACAATCCAATGGGCTAGTCAATCCCCACATTGTCCAACGCGAGTTAAACTTTGGTAACCGCGTGATCATTTGGCGCGGAATATGATCAGCGCCAGTTAAATTTTGCTAACCGATAAAAACCACGCCGATTGCAATTGCAATCGGCGTGAACGCGATAATTATTCGACGGTGAAGATTGGTTTGCGTTTTTCGAGAAACGCTTGCTTGCCTTCGCGATAGTCCGCGCTGTCATAGACGCGGCGGCGCAACCCCTGAATGCGTTCAAAAGTTTCTGGGCTGAGCGGATGCGAATTGCTCAAGATGCGGAGTTGTTCTTTGATCACGGCAATGCTCAGCGGCGAATTTTCCGAAATTTTGCGCGCGAGATCAATGGTGTACGTTTCCAATAATTCAGCGGCGACCAGGTGATTGAGAATACCCAGTTGAAGTGCGCGCTCGGCGAGAATGGGTTGCGCGGTGAAAAACATTTCTTTCGCCATGCGCAAGCCAACGATGTTGAGAAAATGTAAAATGCCGGTCGAGTTGTATGGCACGCCGATTTTAGCGGGCGTCATCGCAAACGAGGCGGATGGGCAACCAATTGCCATGTCGCAAATGAACGACAAGTCGCACGCGCCGCCCCACACACTGCCTTCGATCATGGCGATCACCGGCATCGGCATTTGTTGAATGTGGCGCAGGGTCATCTCCAGCGGATCGTTGTACGCCAGTGGATCGCGGCCTGGGTCGGGTAGCTCGGTCACATCGAAACCAGATGACCACACGCGCGAGCCGGGTTGTGCGCGGATGATTATGACGCGGGCTTGTTGCGAAAGCAATGCTTCCAACGCCACGTCAATTTCTTTCAGCATGGCGCGTGAAAGGCAATTGCGTTTTTCGGGATGGTTGAAGGTGATGGTGCCAATGTGATCTTTGAAATCGCTAAAGATGAGGGACATGGTTTCCTTGTGGCTTAGGCCCACGCGCGCGCAAGCAAATCGAGCGCGGCGGTTGGCGTTGCCGCGTATTGCAACAACTGCGCTTCTTCGTCGGTGACGGCAAGGTGTTCGCGGCAGGCGCGCAGGACATTCGCCCAGGCGTCGCCAAGCAAGATAATTGGCTTGCGTTGCTTAACATCAATTTTTGCCAGGTTCCACACCAGCGCAAGTTCTGCCAGGGTGCCCATACTGCCTTTCAGAACGATGAACGCATCCGCGCGGAACTGCATCTCGCGGATGCGCGCAAACAGATCGGCGCTGGTGAGCGTTTCGTCGAGATACGGGTTGGGTTCGAGCCAGCTAAATTCGCCGGACAAGACGCCGACGGCGCGTCCGCCGTTTTCGCGCGCGCCGCGCGCTGAGGCTTCCATTGTTCCGGCATAGCCGCCGTTCATCACGATCAAGCCGCGTTGGGCAAGTAATTGCCCAACGGTATACGCCTCGGCGTATTCTGCGCTATCGGGCGCAGGACGCGAACCGCCAAACACAGCGACAATGCGTCCGTTAGGTTGGTTCATGGGGTTGCTCCTCGTCTTCAGGGTGGGTTGGATTGGGTTCGCTCAAGAATGTGCCGATCATGGGCTTGAGCGTATCGCCGCTCAGAAATTCGTTGACGGCTTGTTTCACTGCGCGCAACAATTTCTTGTCCAGGCGTTCGCTGTAATGCGCCGCAAAATCTTTCGCGGCATCTTCCAGCGGCACGTCGGCGGACCCTTCGTTCAAATAATAATGATGGTCCGTGATCCACAAATACAAATCGGCTTCGGTGCGATGCGGAAAATCGGCGAGCATGTGATGTTCGCGGATGATGGCGACGGTTGGTACATAGAGAAAATCGAACCAACTGGCAACCGCTTCATACCAGGGAATCGCCCGTTTTTTTTCGAGCCCCAGAAAATAGCGATGCACCGCAATATGCTCGATCAAGCGCGTATAGCCGCCCGGCTCTGAAAAGCGAATGTCTGTGCCGGGGCGCAGTTTATCAATGCGCGTCTTTTCGATGAAATCGGAATACTCGCCCACAATGTCCAGATCGGCGGCGATGAGTGCGGGGGTCACTGGCACGTGCGTTTTCACTTCGATCACTTCGGCGTCAATGAATATCTGCCCCTTTTCGCGCG
>JBBIUF010000071.1:0-21930 GCA_037440365.1 Chloroflexota bacterium | reverse complement strand
CGCGCATCACGTAAACAGGTGGCTGATGCGTTGATGCTCCAGCGCGCGCTCGGCGATTTGGTGATAGGTGCGGATGATTTCGATCAAGGCGGGAAAGCGCGGGTCGTGCGTCAAGCCCTGCCGATAGCGGGAATAAATCTGGAGTGCGATCACGACGTTCTTGAACACGCCGTAGAGATAATAGAACAAAAAATTAGAAACCGCGCGCCCACTGCGTTCGGCGTAGCGTTCCAGAAATTGCTGACGGTCGAGATTCCCAGGATACGCGGTCAAACCAAATTGGCGCAAGATTTCCGGGTCTTCCGGTTCCGCCCAATATGCCAGCGTCGTGCCCACATCGGTCAACGGATCGCCGAGCGTCGCCATTTCCCAATCGAGGATGGCGCGGATGCGCGTCCAATCCTTTGGATCAAGCACGGCGTTGTCGTACCGAAAATCATTATGGATCAAGGTCGCGTCCGAATGCGCGGGAATGTTTGCCGTGAGCCAGTTGGTGATCGGCGCAAAATCGGGACAGTCATCCGTCAGCGCGTTTTGGAATCGCGTGATCCAGCCTGCGACCTGGCGCGCGGTATAGCCATCCGGCTTGCCCAACTCGTTCAACCCAACCGCCGCATAATCCAGCGCGTGCAGTTCGACGAGTGCGTCAATCAACGCGCAACATACCTGGCGCATCGTGTCGGCTTCCAGCGTCAAACCGCGCGGCAAGCGATTGCGCAGAATCAGACCGCTGACGCGCTCCATCACATAAAACGGCGCGCCGATCACGCTTTCATCCGCGCAATAGACGAGCGGCTGGGGCACTCGGGCATACGTGTGGATCAACGCGCTCTGAATACGATATTCGCGTCCCATGTCGTGCCCGCCCTTGATGTGCGCGCCGAACGGCGGACGCCGCAACACCATTTCACGCGCGTGACCTGGTTTGGCGGGCTCACTGAAACGCAACAGATAGGTCAGGTTGGAATAGCCGCCGGGAAATTGTTCAACGGTGAGTGCGCCAGCGGCTGTCGGGATCTGTTCGCGCAGATACGCCGCGAGCCGCTCGATATTCAGCTCTTCTCCGGCGCGCACCGGCACGGACGGATCGATTAACGCGGTTTCGGGCATCCGATTGCTCCAATCAATTAATCGCAGTCGAAAGAGGCAATTCTTCGACTCGGCTCAAAATGCTTGCGTCATGCTACGCGATGTTGTTTCGAGCGTAGCGAGAAATCTTGGTCTTGGCGGAGATTTCGCGGAGGAACTGCGTCCGACCTCGCTCTGCTCGTCGAAATGACATCAAGCGCGTAAGGTGAGTCAGTAATTCATTAGATCGAGATGTTGATGCCATAACCCTTGAGCACTTGGCGCGCCACGGCGGACTTGTGCACTTCGTCCGGGCCATCGTAAATGCGCGCGGCGCGTTCGCGGCGATACCAAAACGACAGCACGGTATCGTCGGTGATGCCGAGTCCGCCGTGAACCTGGATCGCGCGGTCAAGCACGTGGTCAAGCACATTCGCGACAAAAAATTTAATCAACGAAATATCAATGCGCGCCGCATATGAGCCGCCCGCTTCCAGTTTATGCGCCACGTCGAGGACGAGCAAACGCGCGGCGTTGATCTCGGCGCGGCTTTCCGCGATCCAATGTTGCACCGCTTGTTTTTCGGCGAGCGGTTTGCCCGGCGCTAGTTCACGCGCCGCGGCGCGTGCGCACATGAGATCAAAGGCGCGTTCGCAAATGCCGATCCAACGCATGCAATGATGCACCCGTCCGGGCCCCAGCCGCATTTGCGCGAGCGCAAATCCTTCGCCTTCTTTGCCCAGCAAATTGGTTTGCGGCACGCGGACATTGTCGTACACCACTTCGGCATCGCTGAAATAATCCTCGCCGGCTTCGCCCATCACCTTGATATTGCGCACGCGCCGAAATCCCGGGGTGTCGGTCGGCACAATAATTTGGCTGGCGCGCGCATGAGGTTTGGGCGCATCGGGATTGGTCAACGCCATGACAATCGCAAACGCCGATCCTTCATGCGATGAGGTAAACCACTTGCGCCCATTGATCACATAATCGTTGCCATCCTTGATCGCGGTTGCGCTCATATACAATGGATTCGATCCGGCGTGCATCGGCTCTGTCATCGAAAAGCAACTGCGAATGTCGCCGCGAATCAAGGGCATGAGATACTGCGCCTTTTGCTCGGCGTTGCCAACTTCGAGCAATAATTCCATATTGCCAATATCCGGCGCTTGGCAATTAAAGGTAAGATGCCCGAGCGGCGATAGCCCCAGCACCTCGCTCACGCGCGCAAAGTCGGGCAAACGCAAACCCATCCCGCCGAGTTCGCGCGGAATATGCGGCGCCCACCAGCCGCGCGCTTTGACCTGCTCGCGTTTTTCATACACTGCCGCTTGCACGGCGCGGTATCCTTGTTGCAACAAGCGCGGTTCGAGCGGCACGAGTTCTTGTTTGACGAACGTCTGGATTTGTTCAAGCAAAGCTTCCATGTCTGGTTCGGGTGTGGTGGTCATGTGTGGCTCCTGAAAATTTATTTATGGTGCGAACCGATCCGTTGATCGTCGCGTTAGCTGGCAATGCCGCCGTCCACGCGCAAGATACTGCCGGTCACAAACGCCGCCGCGCTCGATGCGAGATAGACGACGAGACCGGCAACTTCCGCCGGTTCACCGATGCGCCCCAGCGGAATCTGGCGCACCAAGCGCGCGCGTTCCAAATCTTGGAGCATGGGCGTATCGATCCAACCGGGGCAGATCGCGTTGACGCGAATATGTTGCTTGGCGAGTTCGAGCGCGGCGGTCTGCGTCAGTTGGATCACGGCGGCTTTGGTTGCGCCATAGGGCCCCAGCAAACTTGATCCGCGCAGACCGGCAATCGAAGCGATATTGACAATGCAACCGCCATCCGGCATGGCGTTTGCCGCGTGCTTGATCCCGAAAAAGACGCCGCGCAAATTCACGGCATATACACGATCCCAGTCGTCGGCTTGCGAGCGCGTCAACGGCGCAAGCGCGCCGCCGATACCGGCATTGTTCACCATAAGGTCGAGTGCGCCTTCGGTAGCGCGCACATTGGCGATCGCATCCACCACCGAGGATTCTTTGGTCACGTCGCAATGAACCGCGCGCGCGTGCAAACCGCGTCCGGTTATTTCCGTGGCGGCAGTTTGTCCCGCCGCGGCGTCCACATCGCCAATAATCACGCGCGCGCCTTCAGCGGCGAGCGCGTTCGCAATAGCGCGTCCGATGCCGGATGCGCCGCCTGTGACTAACGCGCGCTTGCCGTCTAGTTCAGTGTTCATTTCGTCTCCCCGGTTTGCAATTTGCGTTTGCGATTATAACACCCCTATTCCAGCGAGGCAATGGGCGCGGCAATTTTGCTAGACAAAAAATGTGACTTGATATACAATCGCCGTACAGATGCCACAGCGGAGGAAACGATGGGCTTGATTAAATTCACACGCAATCACAACGATCAAAGCACGGACACCGGTTTTCAGTTCGAGTTTTATTGTGATCGATGTGGCAATGGGTATCAAAGCACATTTCAAACCTCGGCGACCGGGATGATCAGCCAGGGCTTGGACACTGCCGCGAATTTACTCGGCGGATTTTTTGGCGGCGCGGCGCGGATCGGCGAGAACGTGCATTCCGCGGCGTGGCATCAGCAAAAAGACGCGGCGTTCCAAAAAGCCATTGACGAGGTCAAGCCCAATTTTGTGCAATGCCGGCGCTGTGGCAAATGGGTGTGCAAAGAAGTATGCTGGAATACGGAACGCGGCATGTGCAAAGAATGTGCCCCGAATTTGGAACAAGAATTTTCGGTTGCCCAAACCGAAGCCGCGGTTCAGCAAGCGCGTACCGTCGCCCAGGAAGCCACGTATGTGACGCCTGACAAATTCAAGGAAACGATTGTGGGCGCTTGCTCCAATTGCGGCGCCGATTTGAAAGGCGGCAAATTCTGTCCCGAATGCGGGACGCCGGTCAAGCAAAGCAAATTTTGCAAAGAGTGCGGCAAGCCCACCGGCGGCGCAAAATTCTGTCCTGAATGCGGCGCAAAACAATAAAACCGTGATCCACCTGCGGTAAATCGTAGGCAGAAAAAAGATGATTGCCTGCGGGATACCGCACACCGAGCATTGAACGCTGGAGTTGGAAAATGTCCGAGCTAACCGAGCTCTACGCCCAGATTCGCAGTTGCACCAAATGTATCTTGGCGAAAGGGCGCACGCAAGCCGTGCCGGGTGAGGGCCCCGCCAACGCCGAGATTATGATGATCGGCGAAGCGCCCGGTTTTTACGAAGACCGCGATGGGCGCCCGTTTGTTGGCGCGTCAGGAAAATTTTTGGACGAACTGCTTGCCGGCATTCACATCAAGCGCGAGGAAATTTATATTTGCAATGTGATCAAATGCCGCCCGCCGCAGAATCGCGATCCGCAACCGGACGAAATGGATTTGTGCAAGCCTTATCTCGATCAGCAAATCGCGCTCATCCAGCCCAAAGTCATTATCACGATCAGTCGTTTTGCCATGGCGCGCTGGTTCGCCGATAAAAAGATTGGTGAGATTCACGGCAAACCGAAAAAAATTGGCGACCTGGTTGTTCTGCCTATGTATCATCCCGCCGCCGCACTGCACCAACCCAGTTTGCGGCGCGTGCTAGAGGAAGATTTCGGCAAGATTCCCGGCATTCTAAAAGAAATGGCGACGCTCAAAGAACAAGTGGAAGAGAAAAAAACGCCGCCGCCACAGCAGTTGAGTATGTTCTAAATTGAGAATCATCCGCGCATAACGCGAAAATCACATGTCCACCGAGACTCGCATTATTCGCGGATTCTATTTTGCAATGATTGGAATTGGAAAAAAACACCTTGAATCCTAAATTGAAAATTATTCCGTTAGGCGGCGCGGGTGAGATCGGCAAGAACATGACGGTTGTCGAGTATGCCGGCGCAATTCTGGTGATTGACGCGGGGCTCATGTTTCCCGAAAGCGACATGCTGGGCGTGGATATTGTCATCCCGGACATTGCCTATTTGTTGGAGCATCGCGAGCAAGTGCGCGGCATTGTCATCACTCATGGGCATGAAGATCACATCGGCGCACTGCCGCACATTTTGCCGCGCCTCAACGTGCCGATCTATGCGACGCCGCTGACCGCTGGCTTGATCCAGGTCAAACTGAAATCGCACAAGCTGTTGAAAGAGACCACGCTCCATACGATTCAAACGCGCGATGTGATTAACCTCGAACCGTTTCGCATCGAAACCTTTCACGTCAGCCACAGCGTCCCCGATGGCATCGGTTTAGCGATCACCACGCCGGCGGGTATCATCGTGCATTCCGGCGATTTCAAATTCGATCCCAGCCCGGTGGATGGGCAACTCACCGATTTTGCGAAACTTGCCGAAGTGGGCGGGCGCGGCGTCCTGGCTTTGCTCAGCGATAGCACCAACGCCGATTCGCCGGGACACACGCCTTCAGAGATGACGATCAGCGATAGTTTTGCACGCGTGTTTGCGCTTGCCCCGGGGCGCGTGATTGTCGCCACATTCGCATCCAACATCTCGCGCATCCAACAAGTCATTGACACCGCGATCCGCTTTAATCGCAAAGTCGCCATCGTTGGACGCTCGATGCAAGACAATGTGAAAATGGCAACCGAGCTGGGTTATTTGCGCGTGCCGGAAGGCCGACTGGTGCGCGTGGAACAATTGCACCAACTGCCGCTGGAGCAAGCCGTCATCCTGTGCACCGGCGGCCAAGGTGAGCCCACGAGCGCGCTCGTGCGCATGGCGAACCACGATCACAAACAGGTCACGCTCCTTGTTGGCGATACGGTCATTCTCTCCGCCACCGCAATTCCCGGCAACGAAGAAATGATCAATCGCACGTTGAACAATCTATTCCGCGCGGGCGCGGTGGTCTATTACGATCAACTAATGAATGTGCATGTGTCGGGACACGCGAGCCAGGAAGAACAAAAGTTGATGATCAACCTGGTGCGTCCCCAATACTTTATCCCGGTGCATGGCGAATACCGGCATCTGGTCTTGCACTCGCGGCTCGCGCAATCCATCGGCATGGCGGCGGACCATGTATTCGTGATCGAGAATGGCGCGGTTGTCGAGTTCGACGACGAGGGGAGCGCGCGCGTCTCGCGCGACAGCGTCCCCGCCAGCGATGTGCTGGTGGATGGCATTGGCATCGGCGACATTGGCACGACCGTTCTGCGCGAGCGGCATCACCTTTCGGAAGACGGTTTTCTCGTGGCGCTCGTCACGCTGGACGCGCACACCGGCGAAATTGTTTTTGGTCCTGAAATTATCACGCACGGTTTCATCTATACGGAGACCGCCGAAGATTTGATCGAAGGCACCAAAGCCGCGATCACCGCCGCGCTGACCGGCGGGCGCGGTAGTGCGCTTTCGAGCAAGTTGAAAGATATTATCAGCCAATACCTCTATCAAAAAACGCATCGCCGCCCAATGGTGATCCCGGTCGTCACCGAAGTATAGGCTGGGTTCTCCCGTGCGCTCAACCGACGACCACCCATTGTATCGCCTGCTGGCGTTGTGCGCGCGGATCGAATGTGACGCCGCCCAGTCCGACGCCATCGCGCGCGCGGCATTCGGCGTCACCACCTGGGAACCGCTCCCGTCCCTCGCCGAAGCGCATGGCATTGCGCCGTTGGTCTACCATCACCTCACTGCCGCAGATGTCCCGTTGCCGCGCGCGATCAAGCGCGCGATGCAGGCACTCGTCATGCGGCATCGCTTGGCAAGCCAGATTCGCACGCGCGTCTTGCGCGAGATTGTGGCGCGTTACCAAGCCGCCGAGTTGCGCGTGCTGTTATTAAAAGGCGCGGCGCTGGCGTACGCGCTCTACCCCGAACCTGGGTTGCGCCCGATGCGTGATCTCGATCTGCTGGTGCGTCCGGCGGATGCGCTCCGCGCGCAACAACTCCTCGGCGACCTGGGATTTGTCGCGCGCATGCCCGCTGACGAAAAAAGCGTCACGCACCGGCATTTGAGTCCCGCGACACTTGTCCGCGATGGGTTGACCATCAGCGTCGAGATTCACCGCACGCTGTTTGAATCAGGCGCGGCGCCGTTCTCATTTGAACTGGATGATCTGCGCGAACTCGTTTCGGTGCCACTCGCCGATTGTTCTGCGTGGACACTGGGCTATGCTGAGACGCTGTGGTATCTGTGTCAGCACCTCATCGAAAGCACCAACGTGTTCAGCGCGCCCGGTCTGATCTGGGTCGCCGACATTATCAGTTTGGTAGAGCGCTTGGGCGCGCAAATTGATTGGGCACGCATTCGCAGTACTTTTCCCCAGGTTCTTGATACACTCGCGCTGTTGCATTTCCTCACGCCGCTATCCGACGCTGTTTTGGCGCGCGCGCAAATTACGATTGGCGCAGAACCGCGTGACCTATGGCCGATGTTTGAAAAATTGCCGCGCACAACACCCGAAGAGCAAATGCAACAGGGCTATCGGCGCACATTGCGCGCGGCAATCTTCCCTTCTGCGTGGTGGGTGCGTCTGCACCTGGGACTCGGAAGCGCGCGTCCACTGCGCTGGTACCATCGCGCGCAATACTGGAAATATCTCGCGGTGCGTTTCGCGCATGTCCAACAACGCCAATGGCGCGCGCGTGAAAAATAATTGGGAGGAGCAAGGTGACTGCAAACAAGCCACGGCGCGTGCCGGATTATCGGCTGGAAAAATTGGATGACGAATTGTTGCTCTTGCATCCCGCGCAAGCCCAGGTTTTATATTGCAACGAAACCGCGTCGCTGATTTGGCAATTGTGCGATGGGCAACGCACCGGCGCGGAAATCAGTGCGCTCTTGGCAGAACAATATCCGGATGCGGCTGATGTGATCGCGCGCGATGTCACTTCCACGCTGGCGCAATTTCACGCCCACGGCGCAATCGAGTATGTCGCGTGAGCGTGCGTTTTCGCGTGGTGAGTTTTGCGAACAGCGCGATCACGATTGAAACGCATGGCGCGCGTGCGGCGGCTCTCGTCGAATTTCTGTTCCGCGATATGCCAATGGACGATCAAATTGTGCCGCACGTTGCTTTCCGCTTGATGCCCGCTACGCCGCTGGAACAGCTCGCGGTGTATCGCGATAATACGCTGATGTTGACGAGCAACTCTGACGCGCCGATCGCCGAGTACTTGCTGGGCGAGGCAAGTTTTCATCTCGCGGATAAAAGCCAAGGCGGATTGCTCTTGCATGCTGGCGCGCTGGCTTGGCATGAACACGGCATTCTGATTCCCGGTAGTATCGGTGCGGGCAAGACCACCTTGACCGCGTGGCTGATGGCGCGCGGTTTGGATTATCTCACCGACGAAATGGTGTTTGTTCCGGACGCTTCGGATGTGGTGCATCCGTTTGTGCGCCCGCTCAATCTGAAACCAGGATCGCGGATCGCCTTGCAAACGATATTTGATTTCGAGTCATTCACCGCGTTGATCCACCATAGCCCCAGCGCGGATCTGGTTTCGCCGCTGGCACTGCGTTCGACAAATCGGTTGAGCGCGCCGCGCGTGCGCCTGATGCTGTTGCCGCAGTACGCGCCCGAGGTTGCTTTTGAAATTCAACCGCTTTCCAAAGCGCAAGCTGGTTTTGCGTTGATGCAGAGTTTGCTGAACGCGCGAAATTTGCCTGATCACGGTTTGCCGCACATTGCCCGCCTCGCGCAAGCCGCGCCGGCGTACCGTCTTCGTTATGCGCAGTTTGCGCAAATCTCCACGTGGCTGGATGAGCTGTTGCGTCAACTGGTTTGACTCGCAGTTTGATTGCCCTGACATTTTGGTCGAGTGAATGCGTAGCGTTGAAGCGCACTCGGCTCTGTGCTATAATCGAATCAGGCGCGCGAGCCAGCGTGCCGATTTCACACGAGGAGGATCACCATGGCGGTGCAATTTGGTTCGGCGGAATGGGTGGCGGCGTTGAAGGAACAGTTGAACACGAGCCAGGCGTATGCGGACGCGGCGAAAAACTGGGAAGGCGATTTTTATTTTGTCGTGGACCCGGAAGGCGCGGTCAAAGAGCCCATGTATTTGTACATGGATTTGTGGCATGGCAATTGTCGCGAAGCGTTTGTCGCGGCGGACAAGAACACCAAGACGCCGGCATTTGTCATGTCCGGCGGGTACAGCAAATGGAAAAAAGTGGTGCAGGCGCAACTTGATCCGATTCAAGCGTTGATGACCGGGCAATTAAAGTTAAAAGGCAACATGGTGATGGTGATGAAGAACGTCAAGGCGGCGCAGGAAATTGTGCGTGCCTGCACGCGCATTGAAACGACTTTTGAAATATAAATCAATGCGCCAACTGTTCCGTGCGCCAACGTGCCAAGCAAAAATTTGGGCATGGGCTCATTGGATCATTGGCAATTGGAGTTGACCATGTGGTTCTTTAACAGTCCCCAGGTTGTTTTTGGCGAAGGCGCGCTGTCCTATCTCGCGCAGATTCACGGCACGCGCGCGTACATCATCACCGACGCGCTGATGGCGAAATTCGGTTTCGTCGAATTGGTCAAGGCGCAACTCGCCGAAGCGCAGATTGAAACGCGCGTGTTCGATCACGTTGAGCCGGAACCCTCGCTGGACACGGTGCGGTATGGCGCAGAGTTGCTTCGCGCGTATGAACCCGATTGGATCGTCGGTCTCGGCGGCGGCTCGGCGATGGACGCGGCAAAGGCAATGTGGGCGTTGTACGAGCGCCCCGATTTGTCCGCCGATGGCATCAGCCCGCTTGAATACCTGGGTCTCGGAAAAAAAGCCAAGCTGATCACGATTGCGACGACCAGCGGCACCGGCGCGGAAGTGACCTGGGGCATTGTGCTGTCCGACCCGGCGGAAAAACGCAAACTGGGTCTCGGCTCGCGGGAAACGCTGGCAACGATTGCAATTGTTGATCCAATGTTCGTGATGCAATTGCCGCCACGCCTCACGGCGGATACCGGGCTCGATGCGCTCACGCACGCGATTGAGGGCTATGCTTCGACGTGGCGCAATGATTTCTCCGATGGTCTTTGCCTCAAAGCGGTTGATCTCGTTTTCAAATTTTTGCCCACCGCCTACGCCGATGGCGCCAACGCCGAGGCGCGCGAGAAAATGCACAACGCGGCGTCTATCGCCGGCCTCGGTTTCATCAACTCGATGTGCGCGCTCGCGCACGCGATGGGTCACGCCTTTGGCGGCGCGTTTCACATTCCGCACGGACGCTGTGTTTCGCTGTTCCTCCCTTACACCATGGAGTTTGCCGTGAATGGTGGCAACACGCGCTATGCCGACCTTGCACGGTTTATCGGCTTGAACGCGCCGGATGAAAAAACCTTGTCGCAGGGTTTGATTGACGCGGTGCGCGATCTGGAAATGCGGCTGGGATCGAATACGCAGGTGGCGTCGCTGGGCATTACGCGGGAGGCGTATGCCGCCGCGCTGAACCTGATGCTCGATCATGCCGAGAATGACACGCAGATCGTCGCGTCGCCGCGTCAACCGGATCGCAGTGAGTTGGAAAAGATATTTTGGTTTGCGTATGAAGGCAAGTCAATTGATTTCTAGATTACAATGAGCCAATTTGCAAATGATCAAGCGTCGATGAATCAACGCGCCAACAATGACATGGCGCTTGGCGCATTGGCCAATTGGTTAATTGGCGCATTGCCCAGAGGACACCATGAACGGCTATGCGGGCAAACTCTTGATTGTTGATCTCGCCACGGGTAAAACTTGGGCTGAGCCGCTGAATGCCCAATACGCCGCGCAATATCTTGGCGGCGCGGGCGTCGCGGCACGCTATTTGTTTGATGCGATTGACGCAACCACCGATCCGCTCGGCGCGGACAATCCACTGATCTTTATGACCGGTCCACTCGACGCAACTACTGCGCCGAGTGCCGGTCGTTTTGTGGTCGTGGCGCGTTCGCCGCAAACTGGCTTGTATGGCGAAGCGAACGGTGGCAATTTTTTCGGACCCGATCTCAAGCAAGCGGGGTATGATGGCATCATCGTGCGCGGTAAATCGCCGACGCCGGTTTATTTGCTGATCCGCGATGGCGTGATTGAATTGCGCGACGCGGCGCATTTGCGCGGCAAGACCACGTACGACACTGGCGATGCGATCCGTGCGGAACTCGACGATCAAAAACTCACCGTTGCGGCGATTGGTCCCGCTGGTGAAAACCTGGTCAAGTACGCGCTCATCCTCGCGACGAACGCGCGCCCCGCCGCCAAGAAAGGCATCGCTGGACGCTGTGGCATGGGCGCGGTGATGGGATCGAAAAACCTCAAAGCGATTGCGGTGCGCGCGGGCAAAGCCAAAATTGCGTTGCACGATCAAGCCGCGTTCAGCGCGGCGGTGCGTCCCGCGCTCGCAATGTTGCCGGACGATATGACGACCCAGGTTTGGCACGCGGTGGGCACATCGGGCGGCATGGATTACTCGGCTCTGCTCGGCAACTTGCCAGCAAAGTATTGGACGCAAAGCATTAGCGATGTCGAAACGATCAGCGGCAACAAACTTGCCGAAACGATTCTGACTGGGACTGGCACATGCCATGCGTGCATGGTCGCGTGCGGGCGAAAAGTCGCACGCGCGGCTGGACACGACTTGCCGCACGCCGAAGGTCCCGAATATGAAACGCTCGGTGCGTTCGGTCCACTGATGTTGTGCGATGATTTGGGCATGGCGACGTACACCGGCGCGATGTGCGATGCGCTTGGCATTGACACGATCTCGGCGGGTTCGACGATTGCGTTTGCGATGTACTTGCGCGAACTCGGCATTGCTCCGGCGTCCGCGTTCGACGGACTCGATGTGCGCTGGGGCGATCCGCAGACCGCGCTCGCGCTCGTCGAAAAAATTGCGCGGCGCGAAGGCATCGGCGATTTGCTCGCGGAAGGCACGCGCGCGCTCGGCGCAAAATTTGGCGCGGCCGGTCTCGCGGTGCAGGTGAATGGCTTGGAACCGGCGATGCACGATCCGCGCGCATTGTCCGGGCTGGCACTCGTCTACACCACGTCGCCGATTGGCGCGAGTCACAATTTTTCCGATTACTATTACGTCGAGATGGGACGTGTGTTAGAAGACCTGGGCATTGGCGCGATGGATCGTTTTGAAACGGTTGGCAAAGCGGCGAATGTTGCGCGGCATCAGAACTGGCGCAGTGTTAGCGCCGCGCTCGTGCAATGCGTCTTTCCGAATCCGCCGATCGTCAACGTGGTTGAGATGATCGCGGCGGCGACCGGGTATGACGTGACGATGGAGAACGTGCTGACATATGGCGAGCGAATATGGAATCTCAAGCGCGCGCTCAACCTGAAATTCGGATATAATGCGCGCGCAAGCGAACACTTGCCGGAATTGTTCATGCGCGCCTTGCCCGATGGCGGCACAGAAGGTCACGTCGTTGAGTTGGAGCCAATGTTGCGCGAGTATTACGCTGTGCGCGATTGGGATTGGGACACGGGCAAGCCATCCCGCGCCAAATTGAACGCGCTCGGCATGGCGGAGATCGCGGACGCGGTGTGGGGATGATTGGGCAGAGAGGTTGCATGCAACGTCTCTACGGGTAATTCAATGGTAAACAAATTAATCTCAACATGCTTCCGGAGGTAATATGATCAACCAATCTCGTCTCGTCAACCTGTTTATGGACCTCGTTCGCATTGACTCGCCGTCGGGCGGCGAAAAAAAAGTCGCCGAGTTTGTCGCGGCGCAGTTGCGCGAACTCGGTCTCGCGCCCAAAATGGACGCCATGTTCAATGTCACGGCGACGCTACCCGGCAAAGGCGAGGCACTGTTGCTCAACGCGCACACCGATTCGGTCGCGCCATGTCTTGGCATCAAGCCGCGTGTGGACGGCGACGTGATTCGCTCGGATGGCACAACCGTTCTCGGCGCGGATGATCGCGCGGGCGTCGCCAGTATCCTTGAAGCGTTGCGTGTGATTCACGAAAACAATCTTCCGCACCGTCCGCTCGAAATTGCCATCACGACGCAGGAAGAAATTGGGCTTGTCGGCGTCAAGGGACTCGACCTTAAACCGTTCAAAGCGAAAATGGGCATTGTGATTGACGCGCACGGCCCGGTTGGCGAGATCGTCGTGCAATCGCCGACGCACAACTTGATCGAAGCGACAATCCTGGGACGCGCGGCGCACGCCGGCGTCGAGCCGGAAAAAGGTGTTAGCGCGATCACCGTCGCGGCGGAAGCGATTGCCGCCATGCCGCTCGGTCGGATTGACGAGGAGACGACGGCGAACATCGGTACGATTCACGGGGGCATGGCGCGCAATATCGTCGCGCCGGAATGTAAAATCGTTGGCGAGGCGCGTAGCCGCAAAGTATCGAAACTGGATCGGCAAACCAAGGCGATGGTACGCGCGCTCGAACGCGCGGCAAAGCAACATCATACCAAGGTGGATATTCATGTGACGCGCGCGTACAACTCGTTCAAGTTCACCCAGCGTGATCCAATTGTGCGGCTTGTCAGCGCGGCGTTCGAGCGCATCGGTTGCACACCGACGCTGGGCGTGACGGGCGGCGGAAGCGACGCGAACGTGTTCAACGCGCACGGGATTGCGTGCGTCCCGCTCGGCGTGGGCTATGAAAAAATCCATACGACCGACGAATTTATGCCAATCAGCGAATTAGTAAAAATTACGCAACTTGTGGTAGAATTAGCCCAGTCGTAACCCTATGAAAATTTCTTTCCACGGCGCCGCACGCACGACCACAGGCTCGATGCACCTGATCGAAACCGCCAGCCAGCGTATCTTGCTTGACTGCGGCATGTATCAAGGACATCGCGCCGAAGCGTTTGACCGCAACTCACATTTCTCGTTTGATCCCAAATCGCTGACCACCGTTCTCCTATCGCACGCGCACATTGACCATTCCGGCAACTTGCCGACGCTGGTCAAGCAGGGTTTTGCGAACGAGATTCATTGCACGCCGGCAACGCGCGATTTGGCGACGTTGATGTTGCGGGATAGCGCGCGCATTCAGGAACAAGACGCCGAATACCTCAATCAGAAAACATCGCGGCGCGGACTGCCGCCGGTTCAGCCGCTCTATCGCTTGGCGGATGCCGAAGCCGCGCTCAAACTTTTCGTCGCGCACAGTTACGATCAATGGTTCAAGCTAAATGGCGGCGGGCGCGTCATGTTCCGCGACGCCGGGCATATTCTTGGCTCGGCGATCACCGTTCTCGAATTAAACGATAACGGACGCACAGTGCGCATCGGTTTTACCGGCGACCTCGGACGTAGCGGCGAATTGATCCTGCGCGATCCAGAAATCGTCACCGGTCTGGATTATCTGATTACCGAAAGCACCTATGGCAATCGCGAACATGGCGCATTAGCGCAAAGTCAAGACGAGCTTGTGCGTACCGTTCGCGAAACTGCGGCGCGCGGCGGCAAGGTGATCATTCCCTCGTTTGCCGTCGAACGCACGCAGGAAATTTTGTATTCGCTTCATTTAAAAGCCGAAGCGCATCAAGTGCCGGTCATTCCAATGTTCGTGGACTCGCCGATGGCGATTAGCGCAACGGATGTATTTCGTCTCCACGCCGAATGTCTGCGCGAAGAATTACGCGAACATCTTTTGGCGCACGACGATCCATTTGGTTTTGCGCGATTAAAACTAACGCGCACGGTGGACGAATCGAAAGCGATCAACAATGTGCAGGGCGCGGGCGTGATCATTTCCGCGAACGGCATGTGCGAAGCCGGGCGCATTTTGCATCATTTGAAAAATAATATCGAAGACGACCGTACGACGATCTTGTTTGTCGGTTATCAAGCCGAAAACACCCTCGGACGCCGCTTGCTCGATGGCGCGCGCAAGGTGAGGATTTTCGGCGATGAATATCACGTTCGCGCGCAGATCGCGTCGGCGAATGGATTTAGCGCGCACGCGGATCGCAGTGAATTACTCGCTTGGATAACGCACGTCACATCCAGTTTGAAAGGTATTTTTGTGGTTCATGGCGAGGAAGAGTCGGCGCTGACGTTTGCGGAATCGTTGCGCGCGCTCGGCGATTTTTCTGTCACGGTGCCACAGCTCGGTCAGACCATTGAACTTGGGGGTAATGAATGAATTTCGAAGAAGCAGAAGCTAGATTTCGAGAATTGCAGGCGCGGGTTCAGCGCGGTGAACCGATTAGTCGCGCCGAGTATGAGGAGCAAGTGAGCCAGCTTGCGGTGCAAGACAAGAATGGCGTCCTGTGGGAAATCAATCCACGCACCGGCAAATGGATGTATTTTGACGGTGCCGAGTGGGTGTCTGGCGCACCGCCCGGACATGATACTTCAACCGTCATGCCGATGATTTCGCAAGCGTCCGCGCCGGTTGAACCGCCGCCCGCGCCAATTTTTGCACCACCGCCGCCGCAACCTAGCCGTGCGGTGCCACCACCGCCGCCAACAACACCACCGCCGCCCATCGCGCCAGCCACCCGAGTCGCTCCGTCATCGGGACGCGGTTTTCGTAATAGCCAAAACCGGCAAATGCCGAAACCGCCGAGCGATGCGCCGCAATCATCGCCTACGCAACAGCAAACGAATGGTTCGAGCAACCGCAATCGTGAATGGGTGCCGCTTGCCATTGGTGCGGTGGTTCTGCTCGCGTGCGCCGGGATTTTGTTTGTTGGCGGAACTTTTCTTATGAATATGACAGCCAAACCGACGCCAACGCGGACGGTCGTGGCAGGGCTTGCCACGGCGACCAAAGTGCCGACGGTTGTCGCGTTGCCAACCAATACGCCGATTCCGCCAACCCCATCCGCGGTGCTTGCCAAAGCGCCCGATGGCGCGAACGTGCGTGAAAAACCATCGGTCTCGGGGGTTAAAGTGACCACGCTCGCCAAAGGCGCACAGGTGACTTTGCTTGCGGTCGGTCCAAAAGACGGCGCGAATGTTTGGTATCAAATCAACGTGCCGGGAAAATCCGGCGTGTGGGTTCGGAGTGATACGCTTCAAATCGTGAGTGGTGATCCCAATACTTTGCCATCAGCTGGAACGGCAACGCCCGTGGCGCCTGCGGCGACCAAACCGCCTGCCGCGCCGCAAGCTACGCCAACGGCAACGGTGATTGGGGTTATTCCACCTGCGCCCAAAGTGTATCCATAAACTGATTGTGTGATTTAGCCAGGGCGGACTCGCGTATGCGGCGAGCCCGCCTTGATTTTTACCCTCGCGTTTTGAATCGCCATGTCAAACAATTCAAACTAACGATTCTACGCCGCAGATTTTATCTGGGGCGCATGGTTGTTTGATTTCCCCGTTGACAAACCGCCGTGATTCGTGTATTTTAACAGCAGAGCAATTTTTAGCGCACGAGCATTCGTAATCCGGTACGCATCACACTTGCAAGGAGGCAATGCGATGGACAAACCCTGGATTCAACAGTACGACCCCGGTGTGCGACCCAACCTCGAGTATCCAAATGTCCCCATGCACTATTTTCTCGATCGCGCGGCAGAGCAGTATGCGGAACGTCCCGCGATGATTTATGGCAGTGTGGTGCATCAACTGGGCGGCGCGCTGATGGAAGCCAAACTCACGTATCGGGAATTGAATCAAGCGGCAAATCGCTTGGCGAATGCGCTCATCGCGATGGGCGTCCAGCGCGGCGACCGAGTCGCGTTGTATTTGCCCAACTGTCCGCAATATGTCATCGGTTTTTTTGGCATTCTCAAAGCCGGCGCGATTGTCGCGCCGAACAATCCGCTCTATACCGCGCGCGAACTTGAATTTCAACTGAACGATGCCGGCGCGGAAACGATCATTTGCCTCTCGCGTTTTTATCCGAACGTGCAAAAAATTCGCGCGAACACGAAACTCAAACACGTGATCGTCGCGAACATTAAAGAATACTTTCCCTTTTTTTTGAAAACCCTATTTGGTCTCGCGGTCGAAAAGAAAGAGGGTCACCGCGTGACGCTTGATGCCGGCGATCTGTGGTTTCAAGATGTGCTGGCTAGCGCGTCCACGAGCAAGCCGAACGTTGAGGTGCGCGCGGATGAAACGGCCATGTTGCTCTACACCGGCGGCACGACGGGCGTGCCCAAAGCCGCGGAATTATTGCATCGCAATATCGTCGCCAACATGATGCAAACGCGCGAGTGGTTTACCAAATCGCGTCAAGGGCAAGAAGTATTTCTCACCGCGTTACCATTGTATCATTCGTATGCGATGACGACGTGCATGACGCAATGCGTTTACCTCGGCGGCACGATGGCACTCATCCCGAATCCGCGCGAACTGGAGCATGTGCTCAAGGTGATCGATCACGACAAGCCGACGGTGTTTCCCGGCGTGCCGACCATGTATGTTGCGATCAACAATTATCGTGACCTGGCAAAATATAATGTCAGCTCGATTCAGGCGTGCATCAGCGGCGCGGCGGGTTTGCCGGTGGATGTGCAGAAACGGTTTCAGGAAATCACGGGCGCGCGCCTCGTCGAAGGGTATGGCTTGAGCGAAGCGTCGCCCGTCACACACGCCAATCCAATCTATGGCGAAAATCGAATCGGCACGATTGGGTTACCCTTCCCGGACACGGATTGCAAATTGATGGATATTGAGACTGGCGACACCGAAGTGCCGGTGGGTCAAGCAGGCGAATTGTGCATTCGCGGCCCGCAAGTGATGAAGGGTTATTGGAACAAACCTGAAGAAACGGCGCGCACGTTACGCGCGGGCTGGTTGCACACCGGCGATATTGCCAAGATGAGCGCGGATGGCTATTTCCAAATTGTGGATCGCAAAAAAGATATGATTATCGTCGGCGGTTTCAATGTCTATCCGCGCGAAGTGGAAGAAGTGTTGTACGAGCATCCGAAAATTTTGGAAGCGACGGTGGCGGGCGTGGCGGATCCAAAAAGCGGCGAGCGCGTCAAAGCCTACGTGGTGTTAAAGCCGGGACAAACAGCGACCGCCGAAGAGATCATGGATTTCTGCAAAGAGCGGTTGACGGGCTATAAGCAACCCAAGGTCATCGAATTTCGCGATTCGTTACCTAAGACGATGGTGGGAAAAATTTTGCGACGGCAATTGGTTTCGGAAGACAAGCAAAAGCAATAGCAATAGCCGTGCCATTGATCAAGAACCGCGCCTCGGATCCGAGACGCGGTTCTTTGGTTTCTGAGTGGGGTGAATCCGCGCGAGTTTTTCGCGCAAATAGTTTAGGGCTTTTGGCAGATCGGGCAAATGTGCGTGCCGCGTTGTCCCACCACCATTTTCAAAATCGGCGTGTGACAACGTCGGCAGGGTCGCTCTTCCTGATCGAACACGCGCAAACTATCCACGAACTTGCCGCTCTTGCCATTCACACGTTTGTACATGACATCAATGCTGGTGCCGCCGACCGCGATCGCGCGCGGCAAAATGTAGCGAATCGCGCGATACAAACGGGTGCGCTCTGCGCGCGTCAGCGACTCGGCGCGGCGGAGCGGATGCAAGCGCGCATGCCATAACGATTCGTCCACGTAGATATTGCCCAGTCCTGCCAGAAAGGTCTGATCGAGCAACAAGGGTTTGAGTTTGCCGCGCCGTGTTTCAAACAAGCGGTGAAAATCGCGCGCCGAAATTTCGAGCGGCTCGGGACCCAGCTTGCCCACCACCTGCAGTGGATCGGCTACCAGCCACATGCGCCCAAACTTGCGCGTGTCGTGAAAACGCAACTCACGCCCATTGTCGAGCGCAAACGCAACGTGCGTATGTTTGTCGCGCGGCGCGGCGCATGGCTCAACCGTAAAGCCGCCCGTCATCCGCAAATGCGCGAGCAGATATTGTGTCGGCGCAAGCCGCCCGCCGCGTACGGCGCGCAAGTGAAAGATGAGATATTTCGCGCGGCGTGTAATTGCCACAACGCGCTGATCGCGAATCTGTTGCGCGAACGCGCGCGCGCTCGGCGTCGCGATGGTTTTTTGCCAGCGCACAGTCGCGCGGACAATCGTCCGCCCAACCACGCGCGGGCGCAGATCACGTACCACGGTTTCCACTTCGGGTAATTCAGGCATGCCCGCTCAATTCTCATGGCCACAATCGCCGCGCAAATTATTTGGCGAATAAATACGGGCACAAGATATGTTCAAGATAATCCACGACAAAGTACAAAATCAAACCCAGGATGCTCATCGCGACGACGCCTGCATACATTTCAGCATACGCGATGCGCTGGAATGTGTCCACGATCACGTAATAACCCAGTCCGGCATTCGTCGCAAACGATTCGGTAAAAAATAAAACGGCGACGGCAGTGGCGATACTGAGCCGAATCGAAGTCAGCATGGCGGGTAGCGTGGCTGGCACATAAACGAAACGGAGGAGCGCGCGGCGACCTGCGCCCAGCGAGCGCACCGAGTAGAGCAATTCGGGACGAATGGCGGTGGCTTGATCACGCACAACCACGAGCACTTGGAAAAACAAAATCAAAAAGATAATGGCAATTTTTGACGCATCGCCGATGCCGAGAAATAAAATCACAATCGGCAGAAAAACAATTTTTGGGATCGGGTACGTCAGATAAATGACCGGCGCAAAAAAACGATTCACGCGCGGGTACTGTGCCAGCACCAGTCCGGCAGGCGTGGCGAGTCCGACGGATAGCACGATGCTCGCGACGACGCGCCAGGTGCTGACGGCAAAATGCCAGCCCAGCCCGCGTGGCAATTGCGTGATTAACGCGGCGAACACAATTGGTGGGGCGGGCAAAATTTCGCGGTCCAAAATCAGCGCGGCGATTTCCCAGGTGACCAGGAGCGCGCAGGCGGCGAGGAGGATGTCACGTTTACGCATCGTTCAAATCAACCTAACGCTTTCTGCCGAGCATACACACAAATTGCCTGTAGCGGTCCGCGGAATCGATCACGCGAATTTCGCCAAAGCCAATGGATTCCAAGATTTGCTGAATCTCATCAGGTTCATATAGCCCTAGTCCTTGTTTTGCAAAACCTCGATGCGCCAAGGATTCCTTGCGGGTAAAACAGAGTACCAATAAACCATTAGGAGTGAGCACGCGCCCAAACTCGGTCATCGCCCGCGAAACATCCTGCCAGTAAAAAATCGAATTCACTGTGCAGACTTTGGTAAAATGTTCTGCGGGAAAAGGCAATGCTTCGGCGCGCGCGCATTTGATTTCCAGCCGATGGGCGTTGAGCAAGGCGTGATAACGTTTCTCACAAAACGCAACCATAGCCGGCGACACATCAACCCCAGCCAGAAATCCGTTGGTCACAATCTTTTGCAGTTTGCCTAACAAATAGCCACCGCCAAATCCGACTTCCAATACACGATCAGTCGCCGTCAAGGCTAACTGGGTCAAAGCCATGTCGTTCAAGACGGCATTTCGCTTGTTCCACAGCGGCGCAATGATCCAACTGACAATTCGAGAGGGCTGTCCAAGTTGTTGAGCGAAAAATTTTTCTATGAACATGACCATTCGCATTTCACCCGGCGCTCGGTAATAGGTTCCGTAACTGACGCGCTTGTTCCGCAAACGCTGGCTCGTCGCGATACTCGGCGCGGCCAGCGCCGGGATTTTCGACGATGCGGATTGGCGAACGATGCGGCGGCATCCCGAGTACCAAAATTTTGCGGCCAAGGAATACCGCTTCTTCAATACTATGCGTCACAAACACGGTGGTCGTCAGAGTCTCTGCTTGCAAGTTCAACGTGAGCGCTTCTAGGTCTTCGCGCGTCGGCGCATCCAGCGCGGAAAACGGCTCGTCCATTAACAGCACATCCGGCTCGATGACGAGTGTTCGCGCAATCGCGGCGCGCTGGCGTTGCCCGCCGGAAATCTGCGCTGGATATTTTTCGGCGTGTGCGGCAAGCCCAAAACGGCCAAGCCAAAATTCGACCAAGGACGGATGATCGAGGCTGGCTGACAATTCCCGGTTTTGGATTTTGGCTTTTTCGTCCGATTGCCCGTAAAATCCGCGAATCTTTAATCCCAGTTCCACATTCTCGCGCACGGTTGCCCAGGGTAGCAAACCGTAATCTTGCAGAACGAGACCGGTCTTGCCGCGATTATTTTTGCGTGGCACACGTTCGTTGTTGACGGTGAGCGTGCCGCCACTTGCGGTGCGCACACCGACAATCAGGTGCAACAACGTGGACTTGCCGCATCCGGACGGACCGATCACCGACCAAAATTCGCCGCGTTCGACGCGAAACGAAAAATCGTCGAACAGCGGCGTGGTTTGATTGGGGAACGTAAAATTGAGATGCTGAATGTCAATCATGGGTATAACTGATTCCCGATTTAGAATTTGAACAAATCCTAAATCGGGAATGGCGAATCAGAAATTACTTGAAATTGCTGTCCACTGATGAGGCAAACGTCACCGGTGCCGTGATCAGTTTTTTACCGAGCGCCCATTGAACTACATCGTCCCATTGCGCTTGCGATGGGATACCGGGATCGGGGAAGGGCGGAAATTGGTACTTGTCTTTCAATTGGTCTGGCACGCGCCCCACGTCAATCAAGGTGTTGCGAAATTTTTCGGGCTGGGTGCGAATGTCATTGATCGCTTGATCGTATGCGCCGAGAAACTTTTTGATCTCATCGGCGCGATTCTGCACGACATCGGCGCGGAAACTGATCACGCTCATGCTATATTCAGGATACCGGGTATCGTCTACGATGATCCGCGCGCCTTGCAAGATCGCAAGCGAGGCAAGTGGATCGGGTAACGTCGCGGCGGCGACCTGGTTTTGCTGAAGCAACTGCAAGCGCGTCGGAATCGCGGGAACGTTCGTGGTCTTGATGTCGGCGGCGGTCAGCCCTTCTTTTTCGAGCAACCGTTGCGTGACGTACTCGATCACCGAATTTTGCGAGATCGCAATCTCTTTGCCTTTCAAATCCGCCGCCGTTTTGAT
>JBBIUF010000070.1:0-22109 GCA_037440365.1 Chloroflexota bacterium | reverse complement strand
TTTGCTCTTTGTGATGCGCGGACGCAAATTGCTAGCGGGCGCGATCGGCGCGACCCAGGCGGCGGTATTTATCGTGGCGGTCAGCGCCGTGTTGAGCGGACCGTTGAATGTCTTTACGGTGATCGGCTATGCCCTGGGTTTTGGCTCTGGCGTGATTGTGGGAATGTACGCGGAGGAACGACTCGCGCTCGGCTTTTCGATGTTGCGAATTTATTCGCCCAGCTTTGGCGATGAGATTGCCGCGGCCTTGCGCGCGCAAGGATACGCGGCGACGGAAATTATGGCGCGCGGCAAAGGCGGCGATATTACGGTGGTGAATTGCGTTGTGGCGCGGAAAGATACCCGCGCTATCCGCGCCATTGTGGATAGTGTAGACGCGGCGGCGTTCATCACGTTGGACGAGGCGCGCCCATTGCAAAGCGGTTATTTTCGAAAATAAAAAAACTGGCGCAGGCAATTAATCTGCGCCAGTTTTTTTAGGGCTTAATTCCCCTCGGCAGTACAAATTTGATCGCGCCCGCGATCTTTGGCGCGATAGAGCGCGGCGTCGGCGCGATCGATCAAGGTGCTGGTATCGTGCGCGCTGGTTGGCAACGTGGCAATGCCCTGGCTCACGGTTGGCATGGCGATCATCTGATCTGGCGCAACGGATAACGTCTGCGCCGCCAACGTTTCACGAATCCGTTCGGCAACGGACACCGCGCCTGCCGTATCGGTGTCGCACAAGCCAATGCAAAATTCCTCGCCGCCCCAGCGTCCGACAAAGTCGGTATGCTTGATGTGCCTATGAATCGTTTGCACCAACGTCTCCAACACCTTGTCGCCCAACACATGCCCATAGCAATCATTATAGTTTTTGAAATAATCAATATCCAGCATGATCAATGAAAATGATTGCATTATTTGCAAGGCGCCTTGCGTTTCATCCGTCAACCGTTTCAAGAAATAGCCATGGTTATACACGTGGGTTAAACTGTCGCGGCGCGCTTGTTCTTGCACCTCGCCGTAGAGCCGTGCGTTTTCCAATGCAATTGCCGCTTGGTTCGCAAAGGTCGCCAAGACATTGCGTTCCGTCACGCTAAAGACATGCGGCTCGGCATAATTCACATACAGCACCCCGATGCTCTGGTCGCCATGTTGGATGGGCAAGCAAGCAACCGCGCGATACCCCCACGTGGTGCTGATCGGATTGACCTCTTTTGCTACCATGACATCTTCGACAAACTGCGGTTGACGCGTGCGCCATACCGTCATGCTGATGCCGTTGGGACGAAACGGAACCTGCAATGCCGCGGCAGGTAATCCGATATTCGCGGCAAATTCCAAATGCCCGGTCGCGGGATTCATCAACGCAATCGTCGCAATCGGCACGTTCAATGCTTCCGCGACGGCGTTGACCACGCGTCGCGGAATTTCATCAACCCGGGATTGGATCGCCAATTCCGTGCTGACGGCATACAAGCGCGTGACATCTTGTAGCGTCGCTTGCAATTGGCGATAGAGTTGCGCATTTTCCACTGCAATTGCGGCTTGGCCCGCCAACGTCCACAACAACCGTCCGTCAGCCGCAGTAAATTCAGCGTCATTTTTTTTATTGGCGACAAAGACCACGCCGATTGGCGCGTCGCGGCGGACCAAGCGCGCCGCGGCGATCTGGCGGAGATCAAGTTGATCGGCAAGAGCCTTGAGCGTCGGCGGCAACTGGGCAGTTTGATTGAGCGTGATAAATTCAGTCGCCGTCACATTCCACACCTGGTTCGATGCTTCATCCACTTGGATGATCACGTGAGCGGTTTGTTCGTCGGTCAAGCCATAGCCGGGCGGAATCCCGATCAGACAAGAACGACTCTCGTCGAACCGAGCCAGGATGCAGATTTCAGCGTGGAGCAACCCAGCGATGCGTTTGGCAATCTGCAGAAATGTGGCGGGCGCGTCGTCCAGGTTTTCAAACGCCTGCGCGATTTCATGCAGTCCTTCCAATTCGTCTTTGCGTTGCGCGATTTCCTGGCGTTGCTGTTCAGCTTGCCGCGCCGCTATTTGCCAGCGGCGCGTCATGGCTTCGGTCAACTGCGACACTACCAGCGCGCTCAGATAATACAAGCCAATGCGCAGCAAGCCCCCTGCGCCAAACTCAGGGCTGGTGTGTCCCAGCCATTCTACGAATAATTGAACGACGCTGACCAGCGACGCGGCAAACAACGCGGCATGACGCGGTGCAATCACCGCCACTACAATGATGACAATCGTATAGAGCGGCGACAAGTCAATCGGCTCAACCACGTAATCCGCAATCGCAATCGCGAGGACATGGATCACGGTGACGACATAGACGATCCAAGTTTCGCTCCATGCCCGCGCCATTGCCAAACGCAACACCCAGAACGAAAACACACCAAACCCGACAATCAGCGCAAACATCAAGGTGCGCTGATTTGCCGACAAGGGAAAGCCCCCGATGGCGATCAAGCCGCCGACCAAAACAAATCCCGTTGCCCACGCAATAGGGCGAAAAAAATCTTGTGTGTTATGATCCGATTGCATCGTTCACCACTCGCTACCGTTCAGCATGCATAGAATGACTCGTGCGCAATAGTATAAACGAAATAATCGCGCGAGACAACTTGGCGATCAAAAAAGACGACGGTTGCGCGATCACGCAACCGTCGTCACTGGCTTGACGCGCCAACCGCATCACATCGAAGACACTGTGCGGGTTGGCGCTTGAGGGTCAACTGAAATTGCCGGTTTCCACGGTGTTCCGAGCACCGGAAGCAAAAAGCGATCTAGCCCCCAGTACCCGGCGATCTTCCACGCCAGGATTAACAGCATCGAAAGCGTAAAGAAAACCGGATTGACGCTGGCGGTCCCAGCCATCATAAAATTCCAGTTCATAAACCCGCCGGCAAACGCGGCAATCCCCGTAAACGCACCCAACAAAAGACAGATGCCAATCAGCAGTTCGCTGGTCAGCACTATTTTGGAAAACCAGGTGTACGCCTGAATATCCAGCATAAACTGGATGAACTGGCGATACCAGTCGAACGTGATCACGGGCTTGGGTTGTGTTTGAACCGCGCTCGTCCAAAAACCTTTCAGCGCATCGCCCGTGCTTGCCCACGCCGGGTTGGTCAACTTGCCATAACCGGACGTGAGCCACGTATAGGACATGTACAACCGCACGATCAACCAAACCCACGCAAAGCGCGTATCCGAAAAAACAAACCGCGCAATCGGTGAATCGGTGATCTCGGTCTGACGCCGGACAATTATTCTAGCCATCGCTGGCAACTCCTTTCGATGTAATTCTCGCAAGCGCAATTTCTTGCCGCAAGCGATACCCGCAGGCATTGCGAAAAATTCGCAACTTGGCGCAGGACACCCGCGCAAAACAGTTTGACTCGGCATTGCACATCAAGCCAGTGTGATCGAGCCTGTCACCATACATACGAAATTTTTATCTGGGTGGTTCTGTGGATCAACTGGATTGGACACATGCACGTTGCATTTCCTCGCTGGAAAATCAAGCATTCAAGCGCACTAATAAAAAATTTGCAAATGTTTCTTGCACGGCGCAGCCAACTTGCCAAATGGTATAGCGTCGTTTATAATTGTCGACAATGATCCCATCCTAAACGCCCAGTTTCACACCACCCGGAGGAGTCACTTGCATGAGTTATCGCGTTGACGAAAAAGGCAAAGTATTTACGACACATATTAGCAAACGCAGTGTTGCCGTGATTGCCCAAGTGCGCGACATGATCATTCATGGAACCATCCACCTCACGTTGGACAATCGCCTCAAAGATGAATTGAACGACGGTGAAAAATTCATGGCAATCACCGACGCCGCCATTCGCGATCCACAGAACGACCAAGCGCGCCACACCGCGCCGGTGATCATCATCAACAAGGAACACATCGTCTGGATTTTGCCGGACGAGTCCGTCCCCGCAGAATCTCCTGCGGGCTAGGTGCCGGGAGATTTCAATGAACGATGCAACCCAGGTACAACCGGCGCTAGCCGCACTACTCCGCGAACCGCAAACCGTTGCCGAAACCGGTTTGAACCCCGGATTCATTTACGATCTGGCGCTCAAGATTATTTACTTTAACGGCGAGTTGAACGGGCAAGCGATTGCATCCATTCTGAAACTACCGTATACGAACGTCGTGGATCGCATCCTCGGCTTTTTGATCAAAGAAGATTTGGTCGCGATCACCGGCTCGGCCGGATTTGGCGAACGCGGCTACAACTATGTCATTACACAAAAAGGAAGCGCCAAGACGCAAGAAATCTTGCTTCGCTCGCAGTATTACGGGCCCGCACCCGTGTCGCTGGAACAGTACAATCAAGTCACACGCGCGCAAAGCATCAGCAACGTTCGCATTACCCACAGCGACATTCGCGCCGCCTTTGCGCACCTCGTCGTCTCCGATGCCATGTTGCGCCGCATCGGACCTGCCGCAAACTCAGCGCGTTCGATCTTTTTATACGGACCATCTGGCAACGGCAAGACCACTGTCGCCCAAGCCATCGCCTCGCTGTTTACCGGCTTGGCGTATATTCCTTACGCCGTCGAAATAGACGGTCAGATCATTCAAATTTACGATGCGCTGAGCCATGTCCCCATCCAAACCGCACCGCAAACACCCGCACTTGACGCGCGCTGGGTCGCCAGCCGCCGACCATTCATTGTCACCGGCGGCGAACTGACGCTAGAAGCGCTCGACCTCATTTTCGATCCGATCTCCAAAGTGTACCAAGCGCCACACCAGATGAAAGCTAATGGCGGCATGTTCCTGCTCGACGACTTTGGGCGGCAACTCGTACGCCCGCGCGATTTGCTCAATCGCTGGATCGTGCCGCTTGAAAACCGCGTGGACTTTTTGACATTGCAAACTGGTAAAAAGATCGAAATTCCCTTTGACGTGTTAATCGCCTTTTCCACCAACTTGAACCCGACCGACCTGGTAGACGATGCCTTTCTGCGCCGCATCCGCCACAAGATCGAAGTGGGCAATCCGACCTGGGAAGAGTACCACGAAATTTTCCAGCGCGTCGCCGCAAAACGCAGTGTGATCTATGAAGAAGAGGGTTTCAAATATCTCGTGATGGAACATTACATCAAACCCAAACGCGAACCCAAGGCGGTTCACCCCCGCGACTTGATCGATCAAATCGTGGATACGGCGCAGTACCTTGAAGTGGAGCCGCGCCTCTCGAAAGAATTGATTGACGCCGCCGTTGAAGCGTATTTCGTCAAACTGTAGAGTAAAATCTTATGCCCAGCTTGCTGGATCGCATGCCATCCCCCAAACCGAATGTGCCGACAACACCCAACCCGCCGCCAACGAATACCGCGCCATCAGCGGCTGTCCCGGCAATGACCACGAGCGAGCAAGCCAAACTGCAAACGAAATTTCGGCAATGGATCATCGATCGCATTCTCACCGGACTCGGCACGGCGAATGATCTCAAACGCGACGAGCCAACCCTCGCCATGTTACACGATCGGTTTACCGCGATTTATGCGTCGGCGGGAATGACATTGGCGCCGGAAGCATTACAGCAACTCGAACGTGAGGCACTGGACGAAATTCTCGGCTTTGGGCCCATCGAGCCCTTGTTAAGCGATCCCAGTATTACCGAAATCATGGTGAATGGACCGCACCACGTCTTTATCGAACAAAAGGGTCACGTTATCGAAACCAATGTGCATTTTGACGATGACGCGCACGTCAACCGCGTGATTGATCGCATCATCCGCCCGTTGGGCCGCCGCGTGGATCGCAAATGGCCCATGGTGGACGCGCGTTTGCCCGACGGCTCGCGCGTCAATGTGATCATTCCGCCCACCGCCATTGACGGCCCCACCATCACCATTCGTAAATTTTCCAAAAACAAATTGTTGGCTGAAGACTTGATCAAGTTCGGCTCGCTCACGCCGCCCATGTCAGAATTTCTCCGCGCGTGCGTCCTCGCGCGCTTGAACATTATTGTCGCAGGCGGCACTGGGAGTGGCAAAACCACCTTGCTCAATGTCCTTTCAAATTTTATCCCGGATGAAGATCGCATCGTAACGATTGAAGACTCGGCGGAATTGCAACTGGCCAAGCCGCACGTCGTCCGGCTGGAAGCGCGCCCCGCCGATCCCGATGGCACCGGACGCGTGACGATCCGCGATCTCGTGGTCAACTCCCTGCGGATGCGCCCCGAGCGAATTGTCATCGGCGAGGTGCGCGATGCCGCCGCGCTCGACATGCTTCAAGCGATGAACACCGGGCACGATGGTTCGCTGACAACCTTGCACGCCAATACCCCGCGCGACACAATCAGCCGCTTGGAAACGATGAGTTTGATGGCAGGCATTGATTTTCCGATCAAGGTCATCCGTGAGCAAATCGCCGCCGCCATTGATCTGATTGTGCAACAAGCGCGCCTCCGTGACGGCTCGCGCAAGATTGTGCAGATCACCGAAGTGCAAGGCATGGAAGGCGACATTGTGGTCATGCAGGATATTTTCCAATTTATCGAACAGGGCGTGGACAAGGACGGCCAAGTGATCGGCACGGTTCGTTCGACGGGCATTCGTCCCAAGTTCACACCGCGCCTCGAAGCGGCTGGCATTATCCTCGCGCCAGAAATTTTTGGCGCGCGGCGCACGTTATAACGCTCAACCAAAACCTGGTTTCGCGCTAGCACAACTTGCTTGGTCCCGGAATCCTCTCGTCGGAGATTGCATGGATGCAACCACCCGCCCCTGCACCTGTCCCCGCTGATTATTTGCTCGACACACTGGAAAAACACGATTTGCCGCGCGAACGGTTGAAACGTCTCGGCGCGGCGGCACTCAAGACCGAAGAACTCGTCGCGATTATTTTACGCACCGGCACGCCAGGCGAACACGTCTTGCATCTTGCCGAACGCATCTTGCGCGAACACGGCGGACTCGGCGGGCTGGTCCGCTTACCGCACGGCGAATTCGTGCGCGTGAAAGGCATCGGCGAAGCCAAAGCGATTGAATTGCAAGCCGTGTTTGAGTTGGGCCGCCGCGCGCAAATCACTGCCCCCGATCAAAAACCGGTGATCAAGTCACCGGCGGACGCGGCAAATTTGCTGGCGGATATGGGCGTGTTGGAGCAAGAAGAAATGCGCACGCTGTTACTCGACACCAAGAACCGCGTGCTGGCAACCCACCGAGTGTATAGCGGTTCGTTGAATACGACGGTGATCCGCACAGCGGAATTGTTCAAGGAAGCCATTCGGCAAAATTGCGCCGCGCTCATCCTCGCACACAACCATCCCTCCGGCGATCCATCACCCTCACCGGAAGATATTGCGGTAACGAGCGAAATCGTCAAAGCGGGGAAAATTCTGGACATTGACGTGCTGGATCATTTGGTAATCGGCGCGGGGCAAAAATTTGTGAGCCTGAAGGAACGGGGACTGGGATTTAGTTGAGGAGCAGATTCAACTATTCCACGAGCAGACGGACCGCCGTGACATACGAATCGTAATCCCAGCCCGAAGCATAAATTTGGAGCGAGGTAATATAAAACGGGCGCGGCACCGCATCGAACAGATTTCCGGTTTCAAACGGCACCCAGACATCAAGCGGCACCAGTTCGCCGTTGACCGTCGGATTGTTGGTCGTATTCTGATAATAAAACCCGTGCACCCATTCCGCTTCACTGCCATAGACATCGCGGTATTTGATCCGCAGGATCAGCGGATATTCGGAGCTGAGAATTCCGCCACCCGACAAACTCTGATAATGCACGCGCACATCCGCCGCTAGCCGCATCGTCCGATAGTCGGACACTTCGCGGTTGATTTGCTGAACGACACCCGTGATCGCGCTGGTTTGATTTGAATTAGCGCGTACAATATGAATCGTTTGGCGATCACCCAAAAGCGTTTGAGTTGCCGAGCCGTTCACACGCGCCGTATCGCCAGCAACATCGCGAAAATCATCCCAGCCGCGTGGAAGCGGATCCATAAAATCGCCATTCACCAACAGGTTCTGCTCCGCTGGCAATGCTGGAAGTGGCGGCTCGTTGTTTCGCGCCACCGTGCGTTGTCCGCGCGCCACTTGGACGGTCCGCTCTTGCGCCACAACCATTGCGTTGCCATTTGTCACAATGACCTGTGAGGCATCCGTTGCAACTTCGACGGCGTAACTGCCTTCGGTGAGCGTCGCTTCCAGTTGCGGCGTAAATACTTGGAACAACCTGGACATTAACGCACTATTCGTCGGCGCAATTTGTTGCGCCGCACCTACGCGGATTCGCCCGCGCGTCTGATCGATCCAAATCGTGATCGGTTCGGTCCCCCATACAAACGTCGCGACGTGCATAGCGCGCAGAGTAATCTGCGTGCTGGGAAAGAGAATTGCAGTACTGCCATCGAGAAAGGTGATGATACAGCGCGAGCTTTCGTCAGTCTCGATCGTACTGCCCTCGTTCAACGCTAACGTTTTCGTCACGGCAATCGGCGCGGCGGCACCTAGTTCGCGCACGCGCACCGTCCCGCCGATCACTTCGAGCGTTGCCGGTTTGGGCGTGGTGGCATGTTCCAAATAATAACGACCACTGAGCGGAACGGCCGCGCAGAGCAACAAAAACATGGCGAATGCGCCCAGTATCACGAGCCAAGCAACGCGCGTTGGATTTTTACGGATCATGTATCGTTCAACCTGACAAACGCATCAAAACCGAATTTCAAAGCGCACATATTCGCCGGTCGCGCTAGTCCACCCAGTCTCGACATTTTCGACAACTGCGGCGGCGGGACCCACGCGCACCACATCCAGCAAGCGTTCCAGATCGGCGCGCAGTCCTTCGGCGACAAACTCAACGCCGCCATCGGGCAGATTGCGCACATAGCCAGTCAAACCATAATCTTGCGCGCGGTGTTGCGTGAACCAGCGAAAACTCACGCCTTGCACCATGCCCGTCACCACGCCAACTAAACGCACATTGCCATTCGACATTTCCATAAACTCATTATACCATTTCTGAACGGAGAGACAAATGCAAAATTTGACGCTGGACGAAGCGCGCGCGTACTATGCCGACGCGGAGAGCGCGCATGATTTTGATCATGTCTTGCGCGTCACCACGTTGGCGGAGCGCATCGCGCGAGCCGAGGGCGCGGATGTAGAGATTGTCCGCACCGCCGCGCTCCTACACGATATTGCGCGCGCCGATGAAGACATTCGCGCGCAAGGCGATCACGCGCAACTTGCGGCAGAACGCGCGCGCGCCATTCTGCTCGCCCGTGGCGCAACGCCCGCACAAGCCGATGCCATCGCGCACGCGATCGCGGCGCATCGGTTTCGCGGTAGCACGCCGCCGCGTACACTCGAAGCCCAAGTCTTGTTCGATGCAGACAAGCTCGATTCAATTGGCGCGATTGGCATTGCGCGCGCGTATGCCGTATCCGGCGCGCTGAATCAGAAATTGTGGAGTGAAACAAGGCCGGACGGCGTCGCGACCCGCGAGCAACACAATGCGGAGCATACCGCCGTTGCCGAGTTCGCCGTCAAATTGAGCCAGGTGCGCGCACGCGTGCATACCGCCACCGCGAAACGCATCGCCGAAGACCGCCATCACTACATGGCAGATTTCTTTGCGCGCCTAGACCGCGAAGTGCGCGGCGAAATTTAGCGCGGCCTGCGCCAATTTATTCACATACAATTCGCACACCGCCTTCACAACTTGTTCACATTAATTTGTTACACTGACCGCAGAAAATTACGGAAAAAAGCTCCGTGAAACATTTTGGAGGTTGTGATGAAAAAGAAGATTTTGGTCGTGGCGGTAATGCTCGGTGTGTTAGCGGCGTTTGGGATTGGGGCGACGGCAACGTTCGCGCAAAGCCCTACGCCGACGCCAACCACACCGGGAACGCAAAACCCAGCGCCCAGCTGGGGAGTACGCGGGGGACGCAATGGCTTGGGCGGAATCGGCTATGAAAGCGGCTGGTACACCAAAACGCAAGAAATTCTTGCCAAAGATTTGGGACTGACGGTTGATCAGTTGTACACCGAATTGCGCGCGGGCAAGACCGTGGCGCAACTCGCCTCGGCGAAAAATGTGACGCGGATGACTCTGCACAATGATCTGCAAATAGCACACAAGGATTACTACAAGCAACTTGTCAAGGACGGCAAACTGACCCAAGCGCAAGCCGACGCATTGACTGCGATGTTGGATGCGCAAGATAAAGTGATGCAAGCGTTTGGACTTCAGCCGCGCGAATTTGATGGCGGATTTGGATTTGGCGAACGCGGCGCGATGATGAATGGCAATGCACCCAGCAATTTCCGCGGACCGAATGGGAACAATGGAACCCAAGTACCACCGCAGAATTATCCTGGCGGAACGATGGGCGGACGCGGATTCCGCCGCTAAACCCAGTTCAAAATAAATATACGCCGGGGTGTTTCGTAAAACACCCAAATACAAAAAACCCCGAAGGATTTATTCGATCCTTCGGGGTTCACTATTTTATTCCCACTCGATTGTGCCAGGCGGCTTGCTCGTAATGTCATAGACCACGCGATTGACTCCGCGCACTTGGTTGACAATGCGATTGCTGATGCGCGCCAACACATCCGCCGGTAGCCGCGCCCAGTCCGCTGTCATGCCATCCGCACTCGTCACCGCGCGCACCGCGACCACATTTTCGTAGGTGCGCCCATCGCCCATCACGCCGACGGTTTGCAATGGCGTAAGAATCGCAAAATACTGCCACACTGCGCGCGCGAGTTCGGCGCGTTCGATCTCGTCGCGCACAATCGCGTCCGCCGCGCGCAACGTGTCCAAGCGGTCTTGGGTAACCTCACCCAAAATCCGCACCGCCAACCCAGGTCCCGGAAATGGTTGACGATAAACCGCTTGCGGCGGCAAGCCCAGTTCCAGCCCAACCGCGCGCACTTCGTCTTTGAACAAAAAACGGAGCGGCTCGATCAACTCGAATTGCAAATCGTCCGGCAAGCCGCCGACATTGTGATGCGTTTTGATGCGTGCCGCGGACTGTCCCGCACCGCGCGATTCGATCACGTCGGGGTACAGCGTGCCTTGGGCGAGAAATTTGATCGGCTGGGTGGTGGTAATGGATTGCGCCGTCTCTTCAAACACACGCACAAACTCGGTGCCGATGATTTTTCGTTTCGCTTCCGGATCGATTACGCCGCGCAATTTTTCGATAAAGCGCGCGCGCGCATCCACTGTGATGATTTCGATGCCGAGTTGATGCTGAAACAATTCGTTGACCGCGCGCGCTTCGTCCTGGCGCAACAAACCGTGATCCACAAACACACACACCAGTTGCGCGCCAATCGCATTGCCGACGAGCGTCGCGGTGACGGTTGAGTCTACGCCGCCGCTCAACGCGCACAACACACGTCCCGCGCCAACCCGCGCGCGAATTTGTTCGCGCGCGTCGGCAACAAACGACGTACAAGTCCAGTCGCCCGCGCACGCGCATACGTCAAACAAGAAATGCTTGAGCAGGACAGAACCTTGCGGCGTGTGCGCGACTTCGGGATGAAATTGCAGAGCGAAAATCTGACGCGCCGGATTCGCAATCGCGGCGAACGGGCAGGTGTCGCTGTGCGCGAGCGTTTCAAAGTTGGGCGGCAGCGCGGTGAGTTGATCGCCATGACTCATCCACACGTCGAGCGCGCGCGGCAGATCGGCAAAAAGTGTGCCCGCGCGATCCACGTAAAGCGTGGCAGAGCCAAACTCGCGGTGTGCCGAGCCTTGCACCGCGCCGCCGAGCGCGCGCGCGAGCAGGTGCATGCCATAGCAAATTCCCAGCACCGGCACGCCGAGTTCCAGCACGTAATTCGGCAACGTAGGCGCACCCGGCTCGTAGACACTTGCGGGACCGCCGGATAAAATAATTCCGCGCGGATTGCGGCGCGCAATTTCTTCGCGCGGCGTATCGTGCGGCATCAGTTCGCAATAGACCTGCCATTCGCGCACGCGCCGCGCGATCAATTGCGTATACTGCGATCCGAAATCGAGAATGACAATCGTATCAGGCATCCGCATCCTCAAAAATAATTTTGCCATCGTCCATGTTCGCAATCACAGCCAGACTCACAATCGGCACGTGCACCACATCGCGTAAATTCTGGCGTCCCAGTTCAAAACTTTTTTCGACGACCGTGCCAATCCCGACCAGTTCGGCGTTCACCTTTGCCGTCAAACGCGCCAACGCGATAATCGTTTGCGCCGTCGCCAAAAAATCGTCCACGATCAAGACGCGATCTTGCGGCGTCAAGTATTCTGTGGACACCATCAACTCGACCAGCTTGGCATGTGTGCGCGAACGCGCTGTTTCCTTGACGATCGTGTAATCCATGGTGAGCGGCGGACTTTTGCGCGCAAACACCACCGGAATGCCGAGCGCCTGTGCCGTTGCCAGCGCCGGCGCGATGCCGCTCGTTTCCGCCGTCAAGATTTTGGTCGGCTGGGTGTGCGCCAGCCGCCGCGCCAACTCTTGCCCCAGACGTGTCATCAAGCCAGGATCGATCTGATGATTCAGAAAAGAGTCCACCTTCAAGATGCCTTGGCCGAGATTACGCCCTTCCCGCAAAATCCGATCCTTGAGTTCTTGCATTCTAGTATTGCTCCTTGAAGAATAATCACTGGATGCCAGTATAACACGAAGAAAAGCAAAGATGCAACCATCCAATAATTTGCACCCATTCTCGTTTTGTGCTACAATTTTAATGCGCTGGCAGAGTTGCCGGCAGAAAGCATCGAAAGGAGACGTTCGTATGTTTGGTTTACAACCTACACACCTCATCATTATTCTGGTGGTCGCGTTGTTGATTTTTGGACCTTCGCGCTTGCCAGAAATTGGCAAAGCCCTGGGTAAGACAATTAACGAATTTCGTAATGTCTCGAAAGAGACCACGCAAGCGTTGACTGAAGAAATCACCAAAGCCGAACCCAAAAAAGAGGAACCGCCGAAAGTTCCCTGCAAATCATGCAGTAAGCCCATGCAAGCCGGCATGAAATTCTGCCCCGAATGTGGTGCGGCGCAATAACGAAAGCCTAACCAGAATCACGGAGAAAGGGATGCCGCATGTGGCATCTCTTTCTATTTGAAACGCGCACGCAAGGAAAGTATAACGACGATGACCGAAGAAAAAAAAATGGGCTTGTTCGATCACTTGGAAGAAGTCCGCCAGCGACTGCTTATTTCAATCATTGCAATCCTAGTCACGACGGCGTTGGCGTATCTCTTCTCCGATGCAATTTTGTATTTTCTCCGTCAACCGGCGGGCGACATTAAACTACAAGCGTTCAGCCCGATGGACGGATTTATGATTCGCTTTCGGGTCGCGCTGTATGGCGGAATCGCACTCGCCGCGCCGATCTGGATTTACCAAATCGTTGATTTTCTGCGCCCCGCGCTAACGCCGTCAGAAAAACGGTTCATTATTCCCGGCGTGATTGGCATGGTCGTGCTATTTTTACTGGGCAATGCGTTTGGCTATGTCATGCTCCGCAATATGATGAACGTGCTGTTTTCCATGTTCGGGAGCGAACTCAACTATTTGCCCAGCGCGGATCAGTATATCGCCTTCGTCGTCTATTTTCTCGTTGCCACCGGGCTGGCATTTGAATTGCCGATTGTGATTTTGATTCTGATCAAACTGGGGATCGTCTCGCCGCAATTTCTGCGCAAGCAATGGCGTGTTGCCTATTTTATCATCTTTGTTTTCGCCGAGTTAATCACCCCTGTTTCCGATCCGCTCGTCGCGCCGCTCGTCGTAATGACGCCGATGATTATCCTCTATGAATTGGCACTCTTCATCGCTCGTTTTATCTCGCCTAAAAAAGCGGCCGAGCCAACAATCCGCAAACCGAGCTAGCGCAAATCACGGCGATGTCGTCGACGCGCATCGGTCAGTGCAATTGAGTCGTGCCGCGCATCTAACCCGGCACGACTTTTTGTGAACCGCGCGCCGAGTTGGTGCTATAACGATCCACGAAAGAAGGGCCCCATGAAAATCAAACAGCTGGTGCGCCAAATGCGCGAACCAGTGAATGGGTTGACGCATTACGGCGCGGCGCTTTTTGCCGTTATTGGCTTGGTGATTCTATTACTCATCAGTCGCGGTAATTGGGTCAAGCAAGAAACCTTGCTCGTCTACGGCGCGAGCTTGGTACTGATGCTGACGACCAGCGCGGCGTACCACCTCATCCAGGGCTCGCCCAAGCGGATGGTATTTCTCCGCAAACTCGATCACTCGTCCATCTTTATTCTCATCGCTGGAACCTACACCCCGATCTGCGCGAACCTATTTACGGGCTTTTGGCAATGGGGCCTGTTCGCCATCATCTGGCTGTTGGCAATCATTGGCGTGGTCTCGAAAATTTTCTTGATCAATACGCCGCGGTGGTTTACTGCCTCGGTCTATTTGGTCATGGGGTGGCTCGGCATCTTGGCGATTCAGCAAATTTTGATCGCCCTGCCGCTTGGCGCAACGATCTGGCTCATCCTTGGCGGCGTCGCCTTTACACTTGGCGCAATCGTTTACATTACTAAACGAATGAACTTTTTCCCCGGCGTGTTTGGCTTTCACGAAGTCTGGCATATCTTTGTCATCGTCGGATGCCTCTGCCATTTTATCCTCATGCTGGTTTACGTTGCCCCCGGCGTGGCGGGATAACCCATGATCAAAAATCCCAGATTGCTTGAAGCAACCTGGGATTTCTATTTTAATCCTTGCGCAGTACCACGTTTAATCTAACGAACGCATCTAGCGCGGCACAAATTTAACCGCGTCAAACGCGACAGTGCGACAAGAAAAACATTCATACGTCACTGTCGCCAGTGAAACAAACTCACCACCCTGCGCGCTGAAATAATACGTCCCCAACGACAACCACTGATCCGCGTAGAATCCTTGCGCGCGCGCCGCCAGATCATAGCGTCCATTGTGATAAACCCAGTACCGCGCATTCAGCGTTGACGCGATGCCGTGCGGAATGTAAGCGAATGCTTCGTAATACCCCGGCGCAGTCAACGTGGGATACCAGCGCGCCCAGTTGTAGCCAGATGCCGAGTACGTATTCGAAAACGCCCAATACGCATGATACCCAATCCCATACGGGACTTCGCCCCACGGCAAACCACCCCCGGCTTGCCAACCCGCGCCGCGATCATCCACCATCGCTTCCGAGACCGGTGCGGGCGGCGGCGGTACCGCGCCGGAATACACCTGCACGTTGATCATGGCACCCAAGGTGCGATTATAGTACTCGACATGGAACGTGTGCGCGCCCGCCGCAAAATAAACTTGGGCGGTAAAGGTGGTGGGCCCGTGATCAAACCAACCATCAATCACCAGGTTGCCATCCGCCCACACGCGCACGCCATCATCCGATGTGGCAACCACCGAATAATTTCCGGCATAAGCCAGGTTTTGCGTTGAATCCCATTTGGCGGAAAAATATTCGTGCGGCACACCCGGCGCAGGAATTACAGTTTCGCCCCAGTTAAAGTTGAGCACGGGATCATACCGCGTGGCAACCGGCGAGCCGGAAAGCGTCATGTTATTATAGTACTGACCATACCACGCACTCGTTGGTCCAGGTAGCGGCGGCACTGGTGTTGGCGTCGGCAACAGCGGCGGCGGCACAAAACCGGTGGTGTAGGATAACTTGGCAACTGCATTCATAACCGATTCAAAGTATTCCATCACGACCGTATGATTGCCTGCCGCCAGCGTCACGTTCGCCGTATACGAAGTTGCCGGTTGCGTGCGCCACTGATCAATCACAATCGCATTGTCGATCCACAAACGCACCCCGTCATCCGTCGTGGTTGTGAATTGCCAGGTGCCCGCGGCAAAGTACGGCGTGCCGGTCCAGCGCACCGAAAAATGATCCACCGGGATCGACGGATCGGGCGAACCCAGTCCCCAATCGAAATTGATCGCGGAATCGTACCGCGTCAACGTCGGCGAACCGGCGAGCGCATCGTTGTTAAAGTAATCGCCTTTCCAACTACCCGTTGAGCCGCCGCCGATCAAACTGGACGAAACTTGCGCGGTGCCTGCGTTCCAACGATTGTAATACTCGACGCGCACCGTATGCGCGCCTGCGTTGAGATTGACCGTCGCGGCATACGCCGATGGCCCTTGATCATACCAAGCCCACAAAACCAGGTTGTTGTCTACCAAAACATTCATGCCGTCGTCGGTTACGATATTGAACGAATAATTGCCCGCCGTCGCGGCATTGACCGAACATGTCCAACGCACCGAATAATTGTTGACGCCGATGCCGGGCGCGGGGGATACATTCTCGCCCCAAAAGAAATTCAAGGTGGGATCGTTTCGCACAACGGCCGGTGCACCGGACAAGGATACGTTGTTGAAATACTCACCGGTGCATCCCGTCAGCACACCATCAGCGGCTGGCGCCGTGAGCGGCGCGGCCTGTGCCAGCGGCGGAACGCAAACCAATAGCATCAACGCCAACGCGATCAGCGTTGATCGAAATGAACGGATGCTCACCATTTTTCCTCCTCCAGGACGCGGACCCTGCTAGTAAAATTATACACCGAAACGGGCTAAAGCGCGTAACCGAAATTCAGCCCGGGCGCATTGCGGTTTGAGAGGCACTTGGAAACCATATTTCACATTTCATCAAACCGATTATTGAATCGTGCCGGTTGAGCTTGCATTTCGGTGCGCGACGGCTTTGGGGTTTGGACTCGGCCGAAATCGAATATGATGCCGGTGCGTCACACGCGCGATTTTTGCGGTATAATCAAGGCGGGAGGATATTGCGATGAAGCTTGTAGTTGGCTCGGATGAATCTACGCATTTAACGGAAACCGTGCTCAAGGTTTTGGAAGGGCAAGGCCACACGCTCGAATGTGTGGGGTTGTTGCGGGACGAAAACGCAACGTGGGTGCAGGTGGCGCAGGCAGTCGCCGAGCGAGTCGCGCGCGGCGAAGCGGATGAAGGCGTGGTATTATGTTGGAGCGGGACCGGCGTGGCGATTGCCGCAAACAAGGTCCCCGGTATTCGCGCCGCGTTGTGCGGCGACGCCGAAACCGCCAAAGGCGCGCGGTTGTGGAATCGCGCGAATGTCTTGTGCCTGAGTTTGCGCGCTACATCTGAAGCAGTCGCCAAAGAAATTTTGGATGCCTGGTTTACAACTGCGCTCGGCACGGATCCAATTGATCTCGCGTGCGTGAACCAGGTTGGTGAAATCGAAAAGAAATATTTACGGGATGCAGATGAACGCTGACCAATCGCTAACCACCGACTAGGCAAACCAGGCGGCTCACACAAATATTATTTTTGTATCAGTAAAATTTGTATGAGCTGTAATTGATGATTTTCGTCTATTCCAAAGCGAGGAAATACATGCCCATCCAGATCAATCATGCCACGCTCGAATTGGTTCAAGGTGATATTACGCGCCAAGTTGTGGATGCAATTGTAAACGCGGCAAATACATCTCTGCTGGGCGGTGGCGGTGTGGACGGTGCCATTCATCGCGCGGCGGGTCCCGCGTTGCTGGTGGAATGTCGCACGCTCGGTGGCTGTAGAACCGGGAGCGCAAAAATCACACGCGGATACAATTTGCAAGCCAAGTATGTGATTCATGCGGTTGGCCCAGTATACCGCGATGGCGCGCACAATGAACCCGCCCAACTCGAATCGGCGTACCGGACATGTTTAGATCTCGCCTTGCAATATCAATGCGCGTCTGTGGCTTTCCCGGCAATCTCGACCGGCGTCTATGGCTATCCGATGCCGGATGCCGCACGCCTTGCGTTCCGCACCATCATGGATTATCTCGCCGCGCATTCGGGGATCACGTTGGTGCGCTATGTGCTGTACGATGCGCGCGCCCTGGACGTGCATCAACGTGTATTGGACACACTGCGCGAACCAAGTTGACAAAAAATAAAATTCGTAGAAAATAGTGCGTGCAAGTGCACGTCTGTGTTTAGGTGGATCGAAAACGCTTGAGCCAGTAGTTGCGGCAAGGCGTTTTTTTATTTGCACTCGACGCAGTCAATTCGCACGAAAGGAGGTGAAACAACAATGGCAGATCGAATTACCGGCACCGTCAAATGGTTCAACGCCGCGAAAGGTTATGGTTTTATCGCGCACGAAGGTGGCAAGGATGTGTTCGTCCATTTCTCCGCGATTCAAACCGAAGGATACCGCTCGTTGAACGAAGGTGAGCAAGTCGAGTTCTCGATTGAGGACAGCGCCAAGGGTCCCCAAGCAGTCAACGTGACCAAAGTGGCATAATCCTTCTTTTGAACGGAACCTGCAGTCCGCTACGCCGAGCAATCGTGTGTGGCGGATTCTTTTTTTGCGTTTGCGCCCCAGTTTGAATACAATGGGCGCGCGAGGTGGTTATGATTATTGGCACGGTCGCTCGGCTCGACAACGTAACACAATATTTTGGCGCGCAATTGATTTTCTCAAAATTGTCCTGGGAAGTCTATCATGACGCGCGCGTGGGCTTGGTCGGTCCGAATGGCGCGGGCAAGTCCACGATCTTGAAATTGATCGCGGGCGATAACGAGCCCAACGGCGGCGGCGTGTTCATCACGCGCGGCGTGCGGATTGGCTATTTGCATCAAGAACCAGAATTTGATCTGACGCGCACGGTGATCGAAGAGGCGCTGGATGCGTCACCGACACTGGCGGGGCTGGAACGCGAGCTGGAACGCTTGAACGCGCAGATGGCTGACCCGGTGGTGTACAACGATGAGCGCAAACTTTCGCGAGTTCTGGATGCGCACGCGCGCGCCGTCACCGCGTTTGAGGAAAATGGCGGACTCAATTTTGACAACCGCGTGCACGCCACGTTGCGCGGTTTGGGTTTCGACGATGCGGCTTTGCAACTCAAACTCTCCGCGTTGAGCGGCGGGCAGAAAAAATTGGTCGGCTTGGCGAAATTGTTGATCGAGCAACCAGAGTTATTATTGCTCGACGAGCCGGACAATCACCTTGATCTCAATGGCAAAACATTTCTCGAAAAATTGATTGCCGATTATCCCGGCGCAGTGGTCATTGTGTCGCATGATCGCTATCTGTTGGATATTGTGGCGGAAGAAATCGTCGAACTGGAAGATGGCACACTGACGCATTACGTTGGCAACTATTCCGAATTTGCGTTTGAGAAAAAGCAACGTTTGCTCAAACAACAACAGATGTTCGAAGTCCAACAACGCGAATTGCAACGCCTCGAATTTTCGATTCGCCGGTTGATGGGCTGGGGCGCGGGGCAAAACGAAAAATTTGTGCGCCGCGCGCGCTCGATGCAAAAGCGGCTGGATAAAGTCGAGCGCATTGACAAGCCGCGCATGGAACGCAAGACGATGGGATTGGCATTGTCGGCACAGCGGCGCGGCAGTAACAAGGTGCTGGAGATTAACGCGCTACGCAAAACATTCGACGGGGACACAGTATTACGCGGCGCGGATTTGCTCGTGTGGCATCGCGAGCGCGTAGGCTTGATCGGACCGAATGGCGCGGGTAAAAGCGTCTTGTTTCGTTGCGTCCTGGGAACGGAAACACCGGACGCAGGTGAGATCAAAATCGGACCCAGCACCACAATGGCGTATTACGCACAGGAACATCAGACGCTGGATTACAACGCAACCCTGGCGGAGGAATTACGCAAGATGCGCGCGATGGTGGATCGCGAATTGTATACCTTGCTTGGACGCTTTATGTTTTCGCCGGAGGATGCCAAGAAAAAGATCGCGCAACTATCCGGCGGCGAAAAAGCGCGCGTGCAGATTGCCAAGCTCATGATGCAAAGCGCAAATTTTTTGCTATTGGACGAGCCAACCAACAATCTCGATATTCCCTCATCCGAGATTTTGGAAAATGCGCTCGCCGACTATGACGGCACCGTGCTGATGATTTCGCACGACCGCTATTTTCTCGATAACGTGGTGGATCGCATCGTCGAATTGGAAGACGGCGTACTGACAGAATACCTCGGCAACTATACGTACTATGTCGAAGAAAAAGCGCGGCGCGCGCGTGGTGAGCCGATGTATGTGCTAGAGGATGAGGACGCGGAAGACGAGGAAGAAATGTGGACGCGCAAAATCCAAAAGCCCGCGCGGAATAATCGCAAATAAATTGATGCCACAATGGATCAGCCGACCGCCCCGCCGAGAAACAGTTCTCGGCGGGGCGGTCGGTGTTCAACGTGCGATGCACGTTATTTTCGCATGAGCGGGGCAAAGATGCGCGGCACTAGCGGCGTGGTGAAATAGCCCGTCGCGGTTGTGTTTGCCGCGATAGCGAGCGTACGATTGAGATTGCTGGTGTTGTCGTCCCAGGCAAAAAACGAATAGCCACTTTTGGGACTGGCGGATAAACTGATGGCGGTGTTAGGCATATACTGGGTGCCGTTACAGTTGGGCGCAGTGTTCACGGTGACGGTGCCGCCTGCGCTGGGCGTGACACTCGTCCCAAGCGAATAGCAGGATGGACCGTATATAACATAGTTTGCCGCATAGCCCACATAGGACACGTTGCGTTTAATCCGCATGTAACCGCTCTCACCCCACCAGGTATTCCACGAGTTGCGCAGAATCCAGGTTCCTTCGGTATCGTTCCAGCCAACCAAGGCGACTGCATGATTGTTGGACAAGCCACTCGAGCCGCACACGCTCCCTTCATCCGTAGCAAAAATTCCACCACGATATGCTTGGAACGCATTGCCCACGCACACGGTCACGGCGACCGCGCCATAATTCATGATCGCGTTTTTGATCGAGGTCTCGTCGGGAATGTTGTATCCTGAGATAAAATACCAGTTGTTGAGTTTATTCGTATGCGTGTACGACAGACTGCACGTTCCATTTGCCGAGAGATATGGAAATGCGGCTTCGGTTACCGCGCCAGCGGCGGTTTGATTGTAGCCCAGTGTATTCATGTGATAATCATGCGCGAACCAGCCACCGTTGCAACTCCAACCACTTTTGTTGCACGAGATGAGATATTGCTCGGAGAGATTGGGCGCGGCAACGTGATCCTTGATCATCAACGCGGACTCGAATGGCGCGACCGTGGCAAATGCCCAGCAACTGCCACAACTGCTTTGATCGCGAATTGCTGGGACTTGCCCAAGCGCGCGCATGTCATAAGTGGCTGGCGGTGCTTGTACAGCCTCCGGCGCGCGTACAGGTAGATCGGGAAAGCTAGGCGCACTGGTCTTGACTACTGGAGCTGGGTTGATCAGGTCGGTCAGAGTAGCCAGTTGCGTTGCTTGAAGTGACACGCGGCGCGTGATCGGCGTATTTGTTTCCCACGCGCGGCGATAAGTTAAGGTGAGGACAAGATTGCCAGCCGTCGTACTTGGCAATGTAAGATTCTGTGTTGCTGGTGCACCGGGCAAATTCGATTTGGTCTGCCAGGTGCTTGCATCGGCGGGGTGGATGAAACCAGGATCATACGTGGCAAGTGACCACGCATAACCGGTGGATGGATTACTTTCCAACGCGAGCGTCAGCGGTTCATTTGCTTGCACTGCACCGCTCAAAGTCAACTCTGCCGCGCCGCCCAACAAGCCGCCCACGGGTGTCAGATCGTCAAAGAGAATTTGCTTCACTTGCGCCAGCGTGCCTGCGCCGCTCAATGCCAGTGTGTATTCGGTCGTTTGGCTCGCGGTGGCTTGCTTGCGGGTGGACAAGCGCGCGCCATGGCTTGAAACACGCGCGGTCAATGCAGTCAACATCGTTTGTGTATTGTCCGCCCAACCGGGCTGGAGCATTTGCTCGGCGGTGAACGGCACGGTAATCTCCGCGCTCCACGTCACGTCGCTGGGCGCAATCGCGATAGCGTTGGCACTCGCGGCGCTCAACAATCCTAAAACGATCAGAAGAAAACTAATGATTGCGATTTTTGCGCGTGTGGTTTTCATAAATCTCCTCTAACGGGGACCGGAACACGTCAAGTATAAATCAAATGCGCTGGAAAATGAATAGTACTTTGGCGAAGCGATCCGTTGGCGAGTTACGCCAATGTTTGGTATAATCGCGCCGTGGAGGAAATGATGCAAACATTGCAAGAGTATTT
>JBBIUF010000069.1:0-23072 GCA_037440365.1 Chloroflexota bacterium | reverse complement strand
CTATGCTTAACCCCCAGGCAAGAACATTATCGGAGGTGAATTCATTGCCGCTGGAAAAGAAAAAGGTGAGGAACGCGAGGAGGAGTGCGCCGAAAACCAGCCCACGTGATCCAGCCCGCACCGGGACAGGCGCGGGGACGAGCGCATTGAGATGCGTGGCGATGGCCGAGCTGTCGGTCAAGAGGACGAATGCCCAAAGCAACAAAGCCGCCGCGAAAAACGCAAACGCGGTTTGATCGGCTTGACGATACACATGCACAAATTGCCCCAGCGCCGCCAGCAAAAACGCGGCAACCGCGAGCGTGGGCAAGAACAAGAAACGGAATCGGTTCACTTGCGCTCACACACAAAATAAAGATACGCGCCCGCGTCCGTCGGCGGCTCGTCATAGTAATGCCGCCACAATCCTTCGATCAAGATAAAGTTGGCGCGGAATGGCGCAATAATCCAGCGCCCGAATAATTTCTTGTAGAGCAACGTCGGCGCTGAATAATAATGCGCGAGATCAAACAGGTGCGAGGAACTGCGCGAAAAGTACGAGTGTGATTCGCGCACCGTGAACCCAAACTGGGCGAGCCGCGCAGTCCACACTTCCGCCGAATCGGTGCGGTAATGATGCGAGATGCGATTAAAATAGTTTTCGTACCGTTTGGACAAACCCTTCAAACCCAGCGCGCGCAAGCGATCGGCAAAGAAAAGATATTCGGCGAAATGATTGGACGGCGTTGTAAACACGAACAGTCCGCCGGGTTTTAGCACGCGGTAGGTTTCGCGCAATGTCGCGTCAATGTCGGGAATATGCTCGACGACGGAATTGCTCAGCACGGTGGCAAAGGTGCTGTCCGCAAACGTCATCGCGTTGCTGTCCATCACCTTTAATTCGCGGTGCATTTTGCGCGTGGCACATTCGGCAATCGCGGCTGGCGATGGATCAATGCCATAGTCCAGCGGCGCAGTAAAAGTCGCTTGAGCAAAATGCCCGTCACCGCAACCCAGGTCGAGAATGGGCCGTGGCAGATCGAGCGCAGCGATCTTGCGTGCTTCCACCGCGCGGAGCAGTGCGCGGAACGAGGGAATTGCTTCGAGGTGTTCGACAAGATAATCACGTTGAGTATTCACGCGGATTGCAACCTATGAAATAATTTTTCGTACTCGGCGACGGTATGTTCGAGCGCAAACATTTTTTCGATCTCGGCGCGCGGGCGGATATACTGCGCGCGGTTTTGCAAGACGTGGACAATCCCATCCGCCAAACGCCGTGCGTCTTTGAGCGGCACGATCTCGCCCATGCCCGTCACGCGCACCGGCTCGCGCACGCCCGGCAAATTAGTCGCCACAACGGGACAGCCGCTCAGCATCGCTTCAATCTGCACCAAGCCAAATGACTCGGTTGAGTTGATGCTCGGCACCGTCAAGACATCGCACGCGCCAAAAAAATTACCCATCTCGCGATTCGGCACGGGCCCCAAGAATTCTAGGTAATCGCGGTACTGTTGAATTTGCGGTTGGAGCCGTTGCCAAACATTTTCGCCGATAACGTTTTGATATTCGCCCGCGAGCAAGTATTTCACCTGCGGGATTTTTTCGCGCACAAAGGGAATCGAATCGAGCAAATAGTTGACGCCTTTTTCCTCCGCGAACCGCGCGGCAAACCCAACCACCGCACGATCTTCGGCTTGATGCTTGCGCTTGAGCGCGGCAACCGCGTCTGGCTCTGGCGCAGACATTACGACCGGTGGATAGATCACCGTGATCTTGTTTTTGAATTGCGACAAGAGCGGCGAGTTGTTAGCGTAATCGTTCGTATACGCAACGATGCGATTTGCGAATTGCGCCGAGATCCAATTGGAAGCGAACACGGCGCGATCCACGACACGATTGATCAACCCGGGCGGCAATTGCAAATCACAGTGGTACGTCAGCACTACCGGCTTGCGCGCCAGCACCCGCCCGATGAACGCGAGCGGACCGGCTTCGGCTTGCGGCAAATGCACGCTAACGACATCCTGCGCGCGCATTAACGCCCACGCACGCGACAAAAAGCCAGGCATGATACTGCCTTTGCTAAAGCGCAACAAGACTGGGTGCCGAATCACCGTGACGCCCTCAATCACTTCGCGGCGCGGCAAATCGTTGCGATAGTGCGAGGTCAGCACCGTGACGTGGTGGCCTTGCGCGGTCAGCGCGGCGGCGAGGCGTTCAACATAGATGGTCAGCCCGCTAATGTGCGGGCGGTAATAAGTTAGGACGATGAGAATTTTCATGTCACGCAAACAGCGCTCGATTTTCCTGGACCCAGCGGTACAATTTTTCGATCCCGGCTTGCACGTTGACGCGCGGCTCCCATTGCAACTCGCGCTTGGCTTTGGCAATATCATACACGCACACTTTTTGATCGCCGGGGCGCCAATCCCCGCGCGTAAACGGAATCGCCGCGCCGTGCAATTTTTCAAGGCGCGGCGCAAATTCCGTCCACACCGAAATTGTATTGCTTGCGCCGCCGCCAATGTTATAGACTTGGCCCGCCAAGCGATCAATGTTCGCCGCCGCCGCATCATAGGCATCCACGAGATCGTCAATGAACAACATATCGCGCACTTGCTTGCCATCGCCATAAATCGTGATCGGCTTGCCGAGAACGGCCGCAATAATGAACCAGGCGAGCCAGCCCTGGTCTTCCACGCCGAATTGCCGATAGCCATAAATCGCCGACTGGCGAAAGACCACCGTCCGCATACCATAGATGCGATGATAATCCCGCACGTATTGATCCGCCGCACCTTTGCTACAACCATACGGCGAATGAAAATCGAGCGGCTGTTGCTCCGACACCCCTTGCGGCACATCGCGGTACGCATAGCGCGTGGGCTGTTCGATCACGGTCACATCATCCATGCCGCCATACACTTTATTGGTGGATGAGTATAGAAAAAATGGATTACGCCCGGACGCGCGCCCCGCTTCCAGCGTATTGAACGTGCCGAGCGCGTTGATCTCAAAATCGGTGCGCGGATCAGTGACCGAGGTGGTGACGGCTACTTGCGCGGCGAAATGATAGATCGCGTCGGCGTCGCGCGCGGCATCCGCAATCGCGCGGGCATCGCGCACATCACCGCGAATCAATTCAAAACGCGCGCCGTATTTTTCGCGCAACCAATCGGCGTTCTTGTCTGCACCGCGGCGCGATAAATTATCGAACGCGACGGCATGAGCCCCGCGTGCCAGCAACCGATTTAGCACATTGCAACCAATAAAACCACAGCCGCCCGTTACCAGAATTTTATTCAATGGAATATCTTTCACGTGAATAGAGTTTGCGCCGCTTGTTTTAGCTTGGACGGTACGCCTCAAACTGCAAGCGGCAAAAATCCCGCCGCTCGTGCGCGGCGGAAAAGAGCAAGGCATACCCGTTCAAATCAGTGATCGCTTGCCGCTGGAGTTGGACTAGATGCCTGGATCGTTTGCAAACTCTGATACGACAAGTTTTCGTGCCACATGGAATAAATACCCAGGACGATCAGCCAGATGTAGGTGAACGCATGAATAACCACGGCGTAACTGAGCGCGGCGGCTTTGTCCGTGCCAAACACCGTCGTCAACGTAAAGACAGCCGTGGCGTGAAACACGCCGATATAACCCGGCGAGGACGGCACCACAACGACGAGCGCGGTGACGCACATGACCAAGTATGCGGCTTGCGGGGGCAAATCCAAGTGCATGGCGAGCATCGTGACCCAGTACATGCCGCCGCCGAGTACCCACGCAAAAATCGCCCAACCGAAAACACCCAGAATTTCGCGTGGCGAACGCAGAATAGCAAAACCATCAATGAGCGATTCGAGCGCGCGCCACAACCCAGGTCGTTGCAAAAATGGAAACGGGGACGCAAGCCGATGCAAGATGGTCATGCCACGTTCTTTTTGCCACGACAACACCAGCAAAAAAACCAAACCCAGGATGCCGGTAGCCGCCACAACGAGCGCGCCTTGCTGAGCTTGCACCGGGATATTCGGCACGAACAACGCGGTCACCGCCAGCAACAGCACCACGGTCAAACCATCCGACATGCGTTCAACCACAATCGTGGATAGCGCATGAGCCTTACTCACTTTTTCAATGTCGCCGATGAGATAGGCTCGCACGATATCGCCGAGACGCGCGGGCAAAATGTTACTTAGGAAATAGCCGATATTCAGTGCGTGAAAAATTTTGCCGAGGCGTGGCTTTTGCGGCGCAAACAGCAACTGCCAGCGAAACACACGCCCAAGATAACTGACACCAAAGAATAGCGTCGCGGGGATCATCCACCCAGCATTCATCCCACCCAGCGCGTCGAATAGTTTGTCAAACTGGATGCCTTGAAACGCCAAGTATAAAGAGACGAGACTAATGACAATGCCGATCCAAAAACGCACTGACTTGAGCATAGGGGCCTCGCATTCATGCGGACGATTATAACGCGAGGCATTTTATCATCAAGTGCAAGGATTGGCAAACGGAAATCGAAATTCGATTTCCAAATCATTGACAGACCTCTATTCCGTGCTATAATTTTAGTGACTCGCTCACTGGGTCATCCGTGCGCGAGCCAAGCGGCACACACTCGAACCCATTTGAGATTTACGACAAGGAGGTCAGCCATGTACAAGAAAATTCTCGTTCCGCTCGACGGATCGGCATTTGCAGAAACCATCTTACCCCATGTCCGCGCGCTGGCGAGTTGCACCGGCGCCGAGATTGTGTTGGTCCAAGTCGTTACCGAACCCGCGCTGATCTATGCCGCGCCCGAAGCGCCAATTTACGAATCTCTGCGCGGCGACCTGCGCGCCGAAGCCGAAGCGTATCTCAAAACAATCACCGCGCAACTCGCGCAAGACCACTTGGCCGTCACCAGCGAATGTAGCGAAGGCATCGTGGCGGAGGCTATCCTTGAAATCGCCAATCGCGTGCACGCCGATTTGATTGCCATGTCCACGCACGGACGCGGCAGTGTCGCCAAGATCGTGTTAGGCAGTGTGGCGGAAAGTATTGTCCAGCACACCACAATCCCGATCCTACTGGTGCATCCTCATTAAAGACACACAACATCACAGCACTCGAACCAGAAAATTCCGCCGGTGTTGAACAACATTGGCGGAATTTTTTAATGATGCAAGCCATAAAAAAACCATGCTTTGAATCTTTTTTTTGAAAATTGGAGGTAACGTAGGATTATTAGCCTATTGGAGACTTTTTAACCTAGCGTGTAGAATGGTAAGCGGATATTTGGCTATTGTAAGTCTATGGTGATAGATGATCACCTATGTGGCATACCACATCATCTAGAAATTGAGGATAATAATGAAGTGGCGAATTTCGGCTCTCGTCTTGACGGTTCTCATGATCGCAACCCAAGCAACTATACACGCTCAAACACAAGGACTAGCCTCTACCGCAACCCAATTCCAAAACCAGGACAAGACTAGCCTAACGAGTGGCTCGTGGATCGGCAATGGCGCTGGTGCAAGTTACGCTGGATTCCGCTTTACTGGCGTCTCGATTCCCCAAGGCGCAACCATCACAAGCGCCAATTTGATCGTTTACTCGGTCAAACAGCAATGGATGTCATTAGCTTTGGCATGGGGCGCCGACGACGTTGCCTCTAGTCCGGCAATCGCAACGACTGCCAATCTCTCCTCACGCGTACAAACCACCGCGCAAGTAAACCACTCGTCTAATACGCAATGGCAATCCAATACTTTCTACATGCTAGACGAAATCAGCCCCGTGATCCAAGAAGTTGTCAATCGCTCTGACTGGGCGAGCGGGAATGCACTGACCGTGATCGCGCGTGGAACGGGCAACGCATGGGGACGCAAATTCATCGCAGGTAGCGGGGCAAATGCGCCCAAACTGGTAGTGTCGTACATCAGCGGCATGTCCCAAATAATCACCGCAACCTTTACGCCTACGCCGCAAACAAATCCAAACACCCCAACGCCAACAAATGTTCCGAGCGCAACCCAGACCCCAACCACCGTGATGCCCACTGCAACCGCCACAGCCGTAGCGCCCACGCCCACGAACGTTCCGAGCGCAACCAATACGCCAACCGTCGTAGCACCCACTCCAACTATCACAGCGGCAACACCGACAGCGACCGCCACAGCCACGACAGCGCCCATACCGATTGTGCCAGGAGTAAACACCTATATCAAAGTCGGCACAGGATATAGCGATGTCTCACCACATCAAATTGTCCGAACAAGCAACGATCAACTCTATTTGTTCGGCGCGCAAATGTATAACAGCATCATTTACGCTTATTGGGCAAATGGCTTGCCCGGTAGCTCAACCGACTTCAAGTCCGCATCCGTAACTGCCAGCGCGGTTGTAATTTCGCTTGACGCAGTCAATATCAACTCGACAACGATTCATGTGCTTGCCAATCTACAAGATGGCAAGATCGTTGATTACCCATTCAATACAACGTCAAACTCTTTTGGTCCAGTGAGTGTGCTGGCAACCAATGGACGCACGGTTTCAGGCGATTATATCGGCACCGGTGGAATTGCCGGCGCGCTAGACGCAGGCGGAACATTGCACGTGGTCTATCAAAATAATGCCAATCACATCATCTACCGCAACACGAACACCCAACTCGATAGCGCAAGTGCGCAACACCCTGCGATTGCAATTGCGCCAGACGGGTCAATTGTCGTCGCTTGGTTGCAAACCGATGGGACGATTCAAACGCGCACGCTCAATGCAACAACCTGGGGTGCCGTGGAAACTGCCAGCACTGCGCCCGCGTTCACCTCAACCAACGCGGGGCTTTCAATCGATCAAGGACCCAGTTTGGCTATAGATGCGAATGGCGTCAAGCATATTGCATACATCGAAAATTGGCGCACAAGCGCACCGTATGACTATGGGCGCATTCATTATGCCCGCAACAGCGGCACCGGTTGGCAAGACGTATATACCGGCGCATACACACATGACCCAGCCATCGCGCTAAACAGCGCGGGCGAAGTGTACATCATTGGTCATGGTCACCCACTCAATCCAACTTGCTCGAGTATCGATGATTTGTGTTTGCAAAAACGGAATGCCGATGGCAGTTGGACGGCACAACAACTTTTCGCAACGCATCCAACAGGCGCATCGTTCGATTCAAGTCCATCCCTCAAATGGTCCCAGTCCACCTGGTACCGCCCCGAAACAATCGAGTTTGTTTTCTTTGACTCGAATGTGAATCCACCGATTTTGTGGTATGGGCGCAAATAGTCCAGCTCAAGTCACAATTAACATCATACGCGCACAAAGCACTCGGTTCCTGACCGAGTGCTTTGTGATCTTACGCCGCATCGATCCTGCGGACCAATTGATCGAAACAAAAAATGACTTTGAACTAGATTAAAAATCGTGCTATAATCACCGCTGGATATTTGCAAAAAGGTGAAACCATGAAACGAAAAATTATTTTGAGTTGGGCGTTATTGGGAGCCCTGAGTTTACTGACCCTGACTTTTTTTTCCGCGTCGGCGTGTGGTCCGGACGAAGATATTATTCAATGTAACCAGTTTTCATGGAGCCGTCCCAGCATAACGCCAGCCCCCGCATTGCCTAAACCAACCGAAATTGTGACGAATCCATTAACCGATTTAGCAATTACATTCAACAATTCACAGTTGACGTGTATCTTGCCAGACGGCAGTCTCTCGACGAACGCATTGGGGCTAGGGGACCAATGCATCTTGCCCCCTGCGCCCAAGCTCGCGCCGAAACCAACTGCCGTTGTTGTGGCGGCGGTAGCGCCGAAAGAAGCCGCACCCAAGCCCCAACCCAAGGGCGATAGTTTGGCAACGGCGATTGACATTACTGATACCTGGCAAACGGTGCCCGCCGCATCCAGCCTGTGGTTCAAGACCAACAATTTCACAGCGCCCCGCACCTTGCAAATTTACCTCGATGCCTACGGCAAAAGCGGACTTGATTTCGCCGTATATGCCCCAGACCAAATTGCAACATTTTCCGCCGACACCAAGCCCATTGGTCGCGGCACACCCAACAAACAAATGCTCGAACACGATTTGATTTGGTCGGGTGGTTCGCGCGGCGCGTTGGGCACCTGGTACGTATTACTCTCAAACAGAACTCCCGACCCAATCCAATACAAATTAAGTTACAACATGGCAGTCACGAACAAGAATTGTTCGTCCTATTGGGAATTTCTACCCAACGGCCAATACGTCTACTGGACTGCGTGCAACTAATCCAAACAGACCTGGCAGGATTCAACCACTGCCAGGTCTGTTTCAATCTGGTACATTGGGCGTCGCATGAAACTCTTCGGATCGTTTTTATTTCTGGCAAGTCTAATCGGATTTCTGTTCTTCCCAATCTCTACCGCGCTCGCGTGCGATCTGACCAATGACGAATCGCCGCTTGGCACAAACAAATGTGTCGTGCGGCAAAAAACCGCCCCGCCAGCTACAGCACCAGCGCCAATCGCTCAAGCGGCCAATCTCGCATACGGCGCCAGCCCAAACGACGCGCGCGATTTCGTTGATAGTTGGCAGACCCTTCCACCGAACGCGAGTGTCTGGTATAAAACCAGCGATAGTTTGGGTTATCGTCTGATCGAGTTATCCATCGAAGCCTCCCCTGCCAATGCCATTGGTCTATCCATGTTTTCGCCGGATCAACGCGAAGGCTTGTCAGCAGATACCAAACCGATTGGACGCGGTTCCAGCAATAAATATGATCCGCCAAACGTGTTGCATTGGAAGGCGGGTTATGCGCGATCCGGGGTGTGGTATGCGCTGGTGATCAATTATTCCGCCGCGCCCGTTTCGTATCGTTTGATTTACAACCAAGCGGATCAAACACAAAAAAATTGCACAGGCTATTGGGAATACATCGGCAAAGATTACGTGTACTGGATTGATTGCAATCGCGACGGTAAACCGAATCCATAATCAGAAACCACCACGCCAACCGCGCGATGCGGCGGCATTACGGAGCAACCATGTTTAACGGCGGACAACTCGTAGCCAAAATGTTAGCGCGCGAACACGTGGACGCGGTATTCACCTTGTGCGGCGGACACATCATGCCCATCTATAACGGCTTGCTCGACGAACAGATTCGCGTGATTGATTTTCGGCACGAGCAAGCCGCCACGCACGCCGCCGATGCGTATGCGCGCCTCACACGCAAACCCGGCGTCGCCATCGTCACAGCGGGCGTCGGTGTCACCGATGCCGTGACTGGCATCGCGAATGCGTATCAAGCCGATTCGCCCGTACTCGTCATCGGCGGACAAGCGCCGAGTGATCAATTCGAAATGGGCTCATTGCAAGAATTGGATTCCGTCGCGCTCGTCACGCCCATTACGAAATGGTCACGCGCCGTATTGCACACGCGCCGCATCCCGGAATATCTAACGATTGCCATGCGGCACATGTTCGCCGGGCGCTATGGTCCCGCGTTCCTCGAAATTCCGATTGATGTTTTACTTGGCGCGGCAGAAGACGACGAAATCGAATTCCCAGAACAGTACCGCACGCGGACCATGCCACAAGGCGATCCCGAAATGATTGCGCGCGCCGCCGCGCTTTTGCAACACGCCGAACGCCCCGCGCTGATCGCGGGCGGCGAAATTTGGTGGAGCGATGCCAGTACTGCGCTCGCGCAATTTGCCGAACACGCCAATGTGCCGATATATCTCAATGCGATGGGACGCGGCGCATTGCCGCCCAACCACCCCAACTATTTTAGTGCGTCGCGCAAGCACGCACTCGCCAACGCCGATGTAATTCTCACAATCGGCGCACCCTTTGATTTTCGGTTGGGCTATGGCAAAGCACCTGGGTTCAACGCCGACGCCAAAATCATCAGCGCGAGCATCGAGCCACGCGAACTGGGACGCAATCGCGGCGTGGATGTAGGCATCGTCGGCGACGCGCGCGCCGTACTAACGCAACTGACTAACGCCGTCTCACCGCGCGCCGTGAGTGCATGGTTACGCGATCTGCGCGAACGCGAAACCAGGTCACAGGCGCAACTCGATGCGCTGATGAATTCGGACGCAACGCCGATCCACCCGTTGCGCTTGGCAAAAGAAATTCGCGACGTACTGGACGACGATTCGATTGTGATCGGCGATGGCGGCAACGTGGTGTCGCAAGCATCCAAAGTGATCCACGTCGCCAAGCCAGGTCACTGGCTTGACCCAGGACGCTTTGGTTGTCTCGGCGTCGGCGTGCCGTTTGCGATTGCCGCGAAACTCGTACATCCGCAATCGAACGTGATCGTGATCAATGGCGATGGCGCGTTTGGCTTGAATGGTTTTGAATTTGATACGGCGGTGCGGTTTAATTTGCCGCTGGTGTCGGTAGTGGGCAATGATGGCGCGTGGGGGCAAATTCGCGGACCGCAGATCAATTTCTACGGCGAAGAGCGCGCGGTCGCATCCGCGCTCGCGCGCTCACGCTATGATCACGTGGTGCGCGCGCTAGGCGGACACGGCGAATATGTCGAATCGCCCAACGAGTTGCGCGGCGCGCTCGAACGCGCGTTGGCGTCTGGCAAACCCGCGTGTGTCAACGTGCAAATTGACGCGCAAGCCAACGCCGCCGTCAGCGCAAATTCAATGGTAGTGTAACCACTCGCGCAAAAATAATTGTTTGGAGGTTGCTTCGTCAGCACGCTCGGCACACCTCCTCACAATGACCCATTCTAAATCGGACATTGATTCGTTGGATAAAAATAATTCACCCCGCGCCCCTCGCAATTCGCAGTCTTGGCAACTCCTCACGTTTCTGTTCATGCTGGCGAATTTTTTGGAAGTCGCTGTCGTCGCACATTTCGTGTTGTTCACACCGGCGTATCTTGCCACCATTGGTTTTAACAAAAGTGACATTGATACTTGGACCGGACCCATTTCCGCAGTTGCGTTTGCCGTTGGCATTTGGTTTGTGCCGTTCTGGGGCGTGCTGGCAGATCGGCACGGGCGCAAGCCGCTGATTCTGCGAAGCAACTATATCGAAGTGATTGCCATGGCAATCGCGGCGGTCAGTCAAAACATTTGGCTCTATCTCATTGCGCGTGCGTTGACGGGTTTTGCGCTCGGCAATACGGGTTTGATGTACGCCTCGCTCACCGAGGTCGCGCCGAAAAATCGCGTGGCGTTTGCGCTGGGCTTGGTCAATGGTTCCGCGCCGCTTGGCTCGTTGATTGGCGGTTTGCTCGGCGGTTTGATCGTTTCGCAATATGGCGTGCATGTTTTGTTCGGGATCGATGCGGGGGTCTGTTTGATCACGGCGATTTTGCTGACCGCGCTCTACCACGAAACGTTCACGCCCAAACCGACCGTGCCGATCAAAACCATGCTAGGGCAAGCGATGCGCGCGGTGATTCACTCGCCCGTCGCGGTGACGATCTTTGTCGTCAGCTTTGTTTCCAGCACCGCATTCTTTTTCTCATTTCCGTACTTGCCTGTGCGTATCGGCGAAATTGTCGGCGACCGCGCCGCGCCGTCAACCATTGGCCTTCTGCAAGGATTAGCCGGGGTCACAACCTTGTTTGGATCGGCATTGTGGGGCGCACTTGCGGATCGCGTGGGGCATCGGCGTTTGCTGGCAGGATTGATGGCATTACTGACCGTTCTCTGGTTGCCGATGTTTTTCGCGCAAGATATGACGGCGTTGGCAATTGGCTGGGTCTTGCTCAACGGCGTTAGTCCATCGGTGAGCAGTTTGATGTACACGATTGTGAGTCTCAATGCACCTGCCGACAAACGCGGATCGATCCTGAGCATGATCTATTTGCCCATGAATCTCGCCTTTGTCGTGGGACCGTTCACCGCATCATTCATCGCGCGCGGCTTTGAAGTGCGCGATGTGTTCTTGGCATCAGCAGGATTTTCGCTTGCGGCGTTGATCGTTTTTATCACAACGATGCGTCACACAAAAGGGGTGGGGCTTGTTTCAACTTGATGGAAAAATCGCATTGGTTACAGGCGGCGGACGCGGGCTGGGTCGCGCGATGGCGCTGGCATTCGCACGCGCCGGAGCGGACGTGGCGGTCGCCAGCCGCACGCGCGAACAAGTGGACGAGGTGGTAAGCGCGATCCGCACGCTGAATCACCGCGCATTGGCAATTCAAGTGGATGTGAGCGATAGCGCTTCGGTTGCCGCAATGGTCACCGCAACACAACGCGAGTTCGGGCGCATTGATATTTTGGTGAACAGCGCCGGCGTGGGCTGGTCGGAAAAAATCATCGAGATGACAGATGAAACCTGGGATTGGATCATCAAAACAAATTTGAACGGAACGTTTTACGCTTGCCGCGATGTCGCGCGCGTGATGGCTGAACAGAAAAGCGGAAGCATCATCAACCTGGCATCGGTGGCGGGAGCCAAAGGCGTGCCAGGTTTTGGCGCGTATGGCGCAAGCAAGGGCGGCGTGATTCAACTGACGCGCGCGCTGGCGATGGAGTTGGCGCGTGTGAACGTGCGCGTCAACGCCATCGCGCCGGGTTATTTTCGCACCGATATGAATGCCGCCGCGTTAGACGATCCAGACATTGGCGCGAAACTTCTCAAGCGCATTCCAATGCGCCGCGCCGGCAAGCCCGAAGAAATCGGCGGGCTGGCGGTATACCTGGCAAGCGACGATGCCGCGTTCGTCACCGGCGAAATTTATTTTATCAGCGGCGGCGAGATGGCGCAGTAAACTCGCCAACGCTTAGCAAATCAAAAATCCGTCGGGAAATTTCTTCCGACGGATTTTTGATTTGCGCTAAACTATTTGCCCAGCGCGGCGAGCATATCGTTCACCCCCGTAAATTTCAGACGCGGGCGACCTTGCGCTACACCATTCGCCACTTCAAGTTGATCCAGCTTGAGCCAATCGGCAAACGTAATAAACTTGGGTTGACGTGTGCGCACCAATTGCTCAATGCCAGCAGAATCAGCATGCACCGGTTGAAAAGTCGCGCCGCTCTTCACATCGGCGAGCATACTTTCCACCGTCTCTACCGAGTCTGGCTTGTTCGTGCCAATCACACCGCTCGGTCCGCGCTTGATCCAACCCGCCGTATATAGCCCAACCTGCGATTGTTTGGAGCCGAGATCGATCACGCGCCCCTTGACATTCGGAATCACGCCGCCGTCGTTATCAAACGGGACATCCTTGAGCGCGACGCCGCGATAACCAACCGAGCGAAACACCAAACCCAGGTCCAGGTCTTGGGACTCTTTGGTGGTTTGCGCCGCGATCTTGCCTGAGCTATTACGAACCAGGACGTTGCGCGCGAGGCGCATCTTGGCAACGCGCCCGTTTGCATCGCCCATCAATTCGGTGGGCGAAACCAAAAAGCGAATAAACAATTTGCGCGCCTTGCCTGTCGGTTGCCGTTCCGAGTACGAGCGCAACAGATCCACTTTCTTTTTCAGATTCGGATCGGGATCAGTATCCACTACTTCTTGCGAGAGCGCGTCCAACTTGACTTCGTCCGGCAAGGTGAACGTATCCGCGTCTTCCATCTCGCCCACTTCTTTGATTTCCGGATTGGTGAATGCCGCTTGCGCCGGTCCGCGCCGCCCTAGCAAATACACTTCTTTGACTCGGCTCTGGCTCAGGGCATCCAATGCGTAATCGGCAATATCCGTCTTGAGCAACTCGGCGCGCGTGCGCACCAAAATACGCGCCACGTCAATCGCCACGTTGCCCACGCCCACTACCGCCACGCGCTCTGCCGATAAATCAAATGAACAATTGCGATAATCGGGATGCCCGTTGTACCACGCGACAAATTCAGTCGCGGGATGACTGCCAATCAAATCTTCGCCGGGAATATTCATGCGGCGATCGGTTTGCGCGCCGGTTGCAAACAGAATTTGGTGATAGTACTGTTGCAGATCAGCCAGCATCACATGCGTGCCAAATTCAACATTGCCGAAAAAGCGAAAACGCGGATTCGCGGCGATCTTTTCGTACACCTTGGTCACGCTTTTGATTTTCGCATGGTCCGGCGCGACGCCACCGCGCACCAATCCATACGGCGTCGGCAAACGATCAAACATATCCACTTGGACAACCAGACCGGCTTCTTTGAAGAGCCGTTCGACGGCGTAGAACGCGGCGGGACCCGAACCAATCACAGCAACGCGCAGAGGACTAGATTCCGAGCCGAGAGGCGACATGATGGAACTCCTTCCAAATTTAATTTGTCCGAGTTTATATCGAGCGCGCTATTTCGTCAATTCGTAATGAACTGGTACAAATCACGAAATGTCCCAGCTAGAATCGCGGCGCGCACCTCGTGCATCAAGCGCGTCATCATCCGCAGGTTGTGAATTGAGGCAAGCCGATAGTAGAGCAACTCGCGCGCGCGATGCAAGTGATGCAAATACGCGCGCGAAAAATTCTGGCAGGCGTAACAATCACAGGTGGGATCCAGCGGCGCGCGATCCAACGCATACCGCGCGTTGGAAATGTTGAGCCGCTGTTCCCGGTTTTCCGCGATGGCGCGCGAAACAATCAGCGCACCGTTGCGCGCCCAGCGGGTCGGCGCGGCGCAATCAAAGAGATCAATTCCGCGCGCCACACCTTGCAAAATATCTTGCACTTCGCCGATGCCGAGCAAATGACGCGGCTTGGCATCCGGCAACAAGGGAATCGTCCAATCGAGAATCGCGTGCATATCATTTTTCGATTTGCCTAGCGAGCCGCCAATGCACAAGCCGTCGAACGGCAAACCGCCGATAACGCGCGCGCTCTCTTCACGGAGATCACGGTACGCACCGCCCTGCACAATGCCAAACAACGATTGATACTCGCGTTTCGTTTGCGCGTGCTGGGTCAGGCAACGTTCTGCCCAGCGATGTGTGCGTCCAAGTGCGGCGCGCGTATAGTCGTGCGAGTCCAGCGGCGAGGTACATTCGTCGAATGCGACGACGAAATCCGCGCCAAGATGATGTTGAATTTGGATTGATATTTCCGGATCGAGGCGCATTAGCGTTCCATCAAGATGCGAACGGAAACTTGCGCCGTCATCGTCAATTTTGCAAAACGGCGCGGTTTTATTTTTGCGCGCCGCTAAATTTTTCGATGCTTTATTTTTGCGTCCTGGTTCGCCCGCGTTTCGCTCATCGGGAAAAATATCCGCGATCTTGCCAACGCCATCCCGCATCGCCGCGCCGAGCGAGAAGACTTGAAAGCCGCCGCTATCCGTCATCAGCGCGCGCTTCCAATTCATCATGCTATGCAAGCCGCCCAACTGCGCCACTTGCTCCGCGCCCGGACGCAACGCGAGATGATAGGTGTTGGCAATCAACAATTGCAAACCAATGGCTTCTAGATCGTCCGGCGTCAACGACTTGACGGTGGCTTGCGTGGCTACCGCCATGAACGCAGGCGTTTCGATGTCGCCGTGCGCGGTGTGAATCACACCCGCGCGCGCGCGCGAGTTTGGATCGCGTGCTTGAATCTCAAAAGTCAATGCCATTAATAGTACACCGTTCGAACGCGATGGTATGGTTTCATGCCGTCAAATTTGCCCTGGCTGGCTTGCCACAAAATCCAGTCTACTTGAATGCTCATCAACTCGTGTCCGCGTGCGTTGAGCGCGGCACGCAAAAACTCGACCGCCCACAAGGTCGCCGCGCGGATTTCAATTTCTTCGGGCGAACCTTGGGCGAGTTCGAGCTGTGCGTCCACGCGCCGCGCGAGTGCGGGCGCATAGCGCAAAATTTTCCACGCGCGCAAAATTTGCGGTAATTTGTAATCGGCGAATGCGGTAAGATCGCCGATGTTAGAAAATTCGCCCCAATCCTGGCGATTGAACGCACCCCAAATATCGGTGACGACAATTTGCGCGCGCTTGAACAGCCGCACCTCACGGTAATCATAAATGGTACTATCGTTGAACGACGCAAAATTATCGGCGACCATTTGCGCCAGCCGCGCCGCGTCGTGATCGGCGCACTCGACGAACCGCGCCGCTTCGCCTGCCCATAAATTTTTCAGCCCCGTGCCAAGTTCGCGCACATGGCGCCAACGCTCGGTGAACATGGGAATCGTGCCAACACCGCGCAAGATATCGGCGAGTTCTTGCGGCGTGATGCGCGCGAGAAAATCAGCGTCGGCGATGTGCGGCGTTTGGGTGATCGCGCGTTTGAGCGCGGCGGCAAGCGCCCAATACCCATCGAGTGTTTTACCGTTGTATGCGATCTTCCATTTGGGCTTGCCCCAAAAGCTAAAATTGAGGGCATCGAGCAAAAACAGATAATTGACCGTGCGCGGCGTGCCATCGTGAAAATGGTACTCGTAATTCCACGCAGGCGGCGCAATTTTTTTTTGGGCGAGCGCATCGGCGGCACGTTCCAGCGCCGTCAGATTGATTTTGACCGCGCGCGCATTTTCGACCACGAACTGGGTCGTCTTCAAAACATCCAGCGGGTCAGGTCGCATAGAGAGAATTTTGGCAAAAGGCAAAGTGGTCATTGAGTTACTCTGGATTTACAACGCTTGACCAGCGAGGCGTTTCAGGCGCTCGCGATCTTCTTCCCAGGTCATTTTCGATAGACCCAGCTTCATACGCAAATGTTCGTCCGCCATACCGTTTTTGAAATCTTGCACTGCGCACGTCCAACGCAAACTTTCAAATGAAACCGTGTTGCCGAGACCTGTCGCTTGCGCTAAATCGGCAAGCACATATTCCAGATTGCGCGGCGTACATTCAAAGAGATGCGCTTGCGGCTGATAATGCGCGATGTATTGCGGCAAGGTGGTTGCAAATTCAGGCGACACTTTTAACTTGCGTTCCTTGAAACGTTTTTTTGCGTCGTCATAGCGAATGAACAAGACTGCATTTTTTGGATCGGCGGCGTCAATATCGCTCAAGCGCAACGCCATCACTTCGGCTTTCTTGATGCCCGTCGAAAGCAATAACGTCACGAGAACGAGCGGACGTGGATCACTTTTTTCGGCGCGGAATAATTCGCGCGCGCGATTCACAAGGGTGGTCACTTGATCGGCGTACAAAATTTCAGGCAAGGGCGCGGTGACGGGAATGTGCGACACCGGCGCGGCGGGATCGGCGCGGAGAATTTCCGTTTGCGTGAGCCATGCAAAGAAAACTTTGAGCGTCGTCAAGCGGCGTTGATGCGACTTGGGTTTGCACGGCACGCCGCGTTCATACAAAAGCCAGTGCAGATATTCTTCAATCGTCGCGGTCGTGATTGCATTGAGCGCAAGCGTTGCGCCCACATGCTTTTGAAACAGATTCAAATCGAGGCCGAATGCTTGAATGGTATGATGCGATAAATTTTGGCGTTCCATCTGCGCGTGATACGCCGTGATCGCCGCGCTGAGCGGCGCGGTGGCAGAGAGCGGCGCGGGCGTGGATGGCGCACTCGGCGCGGGTGGTAGCAGGATTTCCTGCGTTGGCTCGTGCGCTGGTACTGGTGCGACAGCAGGTTCTTCCAAAGGTTTCGGTTTCGCGCTGGCAGGCGGAAACAACGCAAGTTGTTCGTTTGGCATCGGCGTGGTTTTACCACAGCCGAACAGATGTGTCAAGGTCGTTGACGAACATGCGCGCTTGCTTTATACTGCGCCAGAGGAGGCTGGGTGAGCAATCGTTTCCGTGAATTGATCGAAGAATTTCAACTCGTCTTGGTTGGGCGCAATAATCTGCTTGATTCAATTATTCCGCCGCTCGGATTCGTACTGGTCAATACATTTTTCGGATTGACCTACGCGATTGCGAGTTCGCTAATCATCGCCGGAGCCATTGTGCTGATCCGATTCCAACGCCATCAATTGCTGTGGAACGCACTCGGCGGCATTGCCGGCGTAGCGATCGCCATTGCATTTGCATTGTGGTTTGGCAAAGCGCAAGGATTTTTTGTGCCGGGCTTGATCACCGGACTAGTCACCGTCGTGGTGTGTATGGTGAGCGTGCTCGTGCGCCGTCCGATGGTCGCGTGGACGAGTTTTCTCGCGCGCGGCTGGACACTTGAATGGTATTGGCATCCGCGCGTGCGCCCTGCTTACGACGAAGTTACGATTGGGTGGGCAATCTTTTTTGCCTTGCGTCTCTGGATTCAATTCGATTCGTTTGAGCGCGAGGACACGCTGTTACTCGCGGCATCTAACATTCTCTTGAATTGGCCCGCGCTGATCGTTTTATTAGCGATCAGTTATCTTTATGGCGTGTGGCGTTTGCAAAAACTACACGGACCGAGTGTACAAGAATTTACCGATCACGGCGAGCCGCCCTGGACGAGTCAGCGACGCGGATTTTGAATTGCGCGCACACGTGCATTGGCGAAATTGCGGTATAATGAGCGCAGAAAAATTTTTCTGCGTAACCTCGTCCGATTCTTGACTTTCATTCTGTCTGACATATAATCGAATCAATTCCAGCACAGGAGTTGGCAATGTTGATTTCGCGCGTCGTCGGCGACGTGGTGGCAACGATCAAAGACGATAAAATGGTTGGCCGCAAACTTTTGATCGTCCGCGAAGTGACGACCGAAAACGAATTGATTGGCAAGCCGCTCGTCGCAGTGGATACCGTGGACGCTGGCGTCGGTGATGTAGTCTTGATTGCCCAAGGTAGTTCCGCGCGCCAAACCGGGTTGACCAAAGACACGCCGACCGATGCGGTGATCATGGCAATCGTAGACTCGGTGCAACTCGAAGGCAAGACCACCTTTCGCAAAACGTAACAAACCAGCGGAAGCTTGAGCCAAGCGATTCGACTCATAGTCTTCCGCTTTCTATTCAAACTATGACCGCATGGAATGATTTCGGAAATATCTGGACAACCTTCAAAGAGCTTGACATTCGTCCGATTGCGGAAGAAGCCGAGCATCCTTTGGTGTTGGCATTTATCGGAAGCGCGGGATGCGGCAAAAGCACCTTGATCGCCGCGTTGCGGCATGACAAACGCGCGCGCGATAAAGTAATCACGCCAACGATCGAAGCGGATTTGAATCCAGTCTCGCAACTCGGCGCGGCAGACGCGCTCGTGTTAGTGTTGGATGGAACGCAAACTGATTTTGCGCGCGAAGCAAATTTATTCGCCGAGTGGAAAAATGCGGGTCAACGGATCGTTGTCTTGTACAACAAGATGGATGCGGTGCAAGACGTATCGCACATCGGCGCGACGATGCCGCTCTGGTCTGGCGCGCGGATCGCGTTCGGCTCCGCACTTGATCCCGATTCGCTCAAAACCGATTTTATTCCGCGGGTGATGGAGACGCTCAAAGGTCAGGAGATTGCGCTCGCGCGACATTATCCCCTGTTTCGAATTTCTGTCGCGCGCCAATTGATCAACGATACCGCATTTGCAAACGCCACTTATTCGATTGGTACAGGTTTGGCAGAAATCGTGCCGATGCTTGACATTCCATTCAATGTTGCGGATATGGTGGTTCTCACCAAGAATCAAGCCTTGATGGTTTACAAACTCGGGCTAATGCTGGGCTTGTCCACGCGTTGGCAAGACCACGCCACCGAACTGGGCGGTGTGGTCGGCGCAAGTTTTCTGTGGCGGCAAGTTGCACGACAATTGATCGGCTTGGTTCCCGTGTGGGGCATCTTGCCCAAAGTAGCGGTGGCTTACGCCGGCACTTATGCCATCGGCGAAGCAATTTTGTACTGGTACCAAACTGGGCACAAGGTTTCGGGGCGCGGAATGCGCGATCTCTACACGGACGCACTCGCGCACGGCAAGCAAGTGGCGCAAGAATTGATTACTCACGCGCCCAAACTGTCCATGCCGCAAGTTTCGTTCCCCGCCCTCCCGCAACCTAGAGCGCGCGTGAAACTCGCCTGTCCAAATTGCGGCAAACAAAATCCTAGTGACGCAAAATTCTGCGCGTACTGCGCAACCGCGTTGCACCAAGACGCGGGTGAATGAGTGAATAGCACAACGGTCAATCGGAAATTCCAAAGGAGGTAGGTATGGTTGCACCAGAAATGATTGCGCTCGGCATGGTCGAGACCAAGGGTTTAATCGGCTCAATTGAAGCCGCCGATGCGATGGTCAAAGCGGCAAACGTCAAATTGATCGGCAGTGAGTACATCGGCGGCGGGTACGTGACCGTGATGGTGCGCGGCGATGTCGGCGCGGTCAAAGCCGCAACCGATGCGGGCGCGGCGGCGGCCAAGCGCGTCGGCGAACTCGTCAGTGTCCATGTGATTCCGCGCCCGCATGGTGACGTGGAAGCGATCTTGCCGCAAAATTCCAAAGGCAACTTTGGCGGACGGAACGGCGAATAATCGCTTCGCTAGAAACGGTCGAGGTTGTGCGATGAAAACTGAATTGCGCCTCACCGAACCCAATGCGGCGCGTGATGCCGGCTTTATCGAGCAAGTCAAAGCCACGCTCGATTTGCCGGCGGACGCGCGGCTGGAATTGCAAGGGGCTACCCAAAACGCGCAGGGCAGTACAATTGAATATGCCGCGTCCGCGCTCAAAATTGTTGGCGCTGAGTTTGGAGTGGCCAATGGCGTGAGCGTAGATGAGCGCGCCAACATCTCACTCCGCTTTGATGCGCGGGGCGCGCTGATGGCGTCCCAGGTGAGCCCCGCCGATGCACGGCATTTGCGGCTCGTGCAAGACCAGATCAAAAAGCTCGCGGCGGCGGATGAAATTTTTCTTGCGCCGCCAAACCAGGACGTAGACCCGGATACGCTTCGCGCTCAACGCAAGCCGTGGTACGTCGCAACGGACGCGCAAGGACGCAAGCGGCTCAAACGCGCCTATATGGCGTAATTGCGTCACACGACGCCTAGAGAGTAGACCGCATGTCTCCTCAGTCAAATCTCGTGAATGTGTTTGCGAATGATCCGAACGCACAAGGCTTACCATTAGAGCAAGTCGCCCCGCCCACCGGCAAATCACCTTTTGCCGTTCCGGGTTGGACTGGCGCGGGTGGCTTGTTCAACCCTGGCACACCCGAGTTTGAAGCGGGCGAATTGTTTGTTGTCCTCACCAACACGTTTAGCGCGTGGAGCGATTTTTTCGGCGGCGACTTTGGATGGCAACCTGGTTTTACGCAACTGCCCATCGTTCCACGCGCGGGTCAAGATTTCAACGCCTATTATGATCGCAAGGGCTTGAAATTTTTCTTTAACACCGATCCGAAAACAAAACAAATCATTTACGCAAGCGAAAGCAGTGATGTGGTGGCGCACGAATGTGGTCACGCCGTTCTCGACGCGCACCATCCCGATTACTGGGATTCGCTCCTTGCCGAAACCGGCGCGTTTCACGAAGCATTCGGCGACATGTCGGCGATACTCGTCACACTCGCCGATCCAAGTGTCCGGGCCGCGATTCTGGCGGAAAATGGCGGCGACTTGAAAAAAAGCAATGCCGTCTCGCGGCTTGCGGAACAACTTGCACTTGGTTTATTCGATGCGGGATATGCCGATGCGGTTGTTTCGGCAAATGCATTACGCGACGCCGTCAACACCTTCAAATACAAAAACCCAGATACCCTGCCTGGACGCGCGCCCGCGTCCAAACTCAGCTCCGAGTCACACAGTTTTTCACGTGTGTTCTCTGGTGCATTCTACGATTTGCTTGCCGGGATTTATACGCAGGTGCGTCAAGCCAACGCCGCGCTCAAGCCCGATGCCGCGCTGGCGCAAGCGCGCAACGACGCCGGACATTTGCTTGCGCAAGGATTGATTTTAGCGCCGAAAGGCGACGCGGCATTCAAAACCGTTGCCGCATCCATGTTCACCGCCGATCAACAAAATTTTGGCGGCAAGTATTTTGCGTTGCTCAAACAAGTGTTTGTTGGACGCCGCATCATACAAGCCAGCGAAGCGAATGGTTTGAAAAAGATCGCGGGCGCCGGGAGCACGCAAACAAGCGCACTTGGCGGGACGGCGAGCGCGGAACTAGGCGCGCCAATGTCACTCGATATGGTGAGCGCGGAATTGCCGACCAACATCCGCCAAATGTTGCGCGCGCCCAAGCAGGAGTATCGCCTTGTGAGTGACCAACCCCGGCGCGACGAGGGGCGCATGTTGCACTATGCCGCGTCACGCGATATGGCACTGACAGGCAAAACCTTGGGGGTCGCGCAAGGCGCGATGGTTACCCTGACCGATGCAGTTGCCGTGCAAGTTGATCGCGACGGCAAGGTCGTGTCCACACATCGGCATAAAGCGGATCGTGCGCAGGAAAAACGCATTCACGATCACGTGCGCAAGCTCGTGGAGCGCAACCGCGTGTACGCGGCAAAGGCAGGCGAAGCCGTCAATCCAGGCGATCTGATCGAACGCAAACAGCCGTACTATATTGAGATGGATACGGCAGGCAATAAACACATTCGCCGCGCGTTTATCGCCTGTTGTGGCTAGTTCCAATCAAAGCCTGCCAGGTTTTGCAAACCGGGCAGGCTAGGAAAAAATCAGCATGAAAACAAATCGCGCACAATTCATTTCCGGCTTGATTTTGATCGCCCTGGGCATCGCGTTTCTCTTGATGCAATTTTTCGACTTGGGTCCGGGCGTCTTGCTCGCCTTACTCGGCGGCGCGTTTCTGATTTTCTACGCGCTCACCCGCAGTTACGGTTTGCTGATCCCAGGTTGCATTCTGGTTGGACTCGGCATCGGCGTCATGTTCGGACGCCCACCGCTGAACATGGCGGCGGGATCATCGCTGGGCTTGGGTCTGGGATTTATCGCGATCTTTGCCGTGCAATGGATTGTCACACGCGCGTCGCACTGGTGGCCCCTCATTCCCGGCGGCATTTTGATTGCAACGGGAATCGCGCAAGGGATTCCCCAAGCCCAAGTCTTGTTTGACAAAGGCTGGCCCGTGATTTTGATTGTGATCGGCATGCTAATTCTCGCAGTGCCATTGTGGCAAATCAAGAAAACCTAAGGTCGCCATGACATTCATTACCGAATCTGAATTGCGTGAGCAGTGGCAGAACGGCGCGGTGACGCGCTTTGAGTTTCCAGCCGGCACTCGTTTTAGTCCATCGGCGCACGATTTTATGAACCAATGGAATTTGCAAGTGTACATCGCAGGCGAATTGATCACCCAG
>JBBIUF010000068.1:0-24140 GCA_037440365.1 Chloroflexota bacterium | reverse complement strand
CCTTATTTGTACAAAGCGTTAGGAACTCAAAGCGCAACGGAAATTGTGGAAGAAATTTTAAAAGCTTATCTAAGTGCGTCAGACGAAGGATTGTTCGGAGAGCACTTTTTTGAACCAATCGCCAAAGCGGTTTCTGGCGGCGTTGTTTCGCCCAGCGAAGGCGTGGATGTTGCTGTCGAAACGGCTGAGAGTTACAAGGCAATTTCGGTCAAGTCAGGCCCCAACCCATTTAACGCAAGTCAAGTCAAACGCCAGAGCGATGAATTCGAAAGTCTACGAAGGCGTTTGCTCAAAATGCGTAAACAATTCGATCCGATATTGGGACACTGTTACGGCAAGAAACAATCGCCACCATCAAATCGCAAAGTATATCGTGATATTTCGGGACAAAAATTTTGGGAAGAACTGACAGGTGATTCACAATTTTTTATCAAGTTGATTATGATGCTGGAAGAAACTGTGATCCTTAATCATCGACAAGAATATCAATTGGCGTACCAAAAGGCTGTCAATCGCTACGTTCGAGAATTTACGGTAGATTTTTGTGCCGACGACGGAACAATCGATTGGTCAAAACTCCTCCGCTTTAACAGCGGCGCAGATTGAATCCGAACAATTAAAAAGAGCGCGCATCTCACGCGCTCTTTTCATTTCTGGCGTCTGTGCAAAATCGTGATATACTCGGCGCGAGGACAAGATGAACCCAGCCATCGAAACAAATAATTTGGTGAAACGCTACGGCAAGGTGACGGCGGTCGATGGATTGTCGTTGCGCGTCGCGCGCGGCGAAATCTATGCGTTCCTGGGTCTCAACGGCGCGGGCAAGACGACGACGATTCGCATGTTGCTTGGCATGGTCAAGCCGACGAGCGGCGAAGCGCGCGTGTTGGGAACGCCGATTCGCATCGGCGAAAACAAACCGTGGAAGTCGGTTGGCTATTTGGTCGAAGCGCCGTATGCCTATCCCGAACTCACTGTGCGCGAAAATCTGGAAGCGATGCGCCGTTTGCGTCCTGGCACTGAGCCGCAAGCGGTTGATCGCGCCATTGAACAACTAGGACTGGCCACGTACGCCGACCGAAGCGCGGGCACGCTATCGCAAGGCAACGCGCAACGGCTGGGGCTGGCAAAAGCGGTGATGCACAATCCCGAACTGATCATTCTCGACGAGCCAGCGAACGGACTCGACCCGGCAGGCATCGTCGAAATTCGCAATCTGCTCATCGACCTGGCGCACAATCACGGCGTCACGGTTTTCATGTCGAGCCATATTCTCGGCGAAGTGTCACGGCTCGCGCATCGCATTGGCATCATTCATCAAGGACGCTTGCTTCAAGAACTCGATGTCGCTGAACTCGAACGCAATCGAAAGCGGCGGCTCATCATTCGCGCGCGTGATTGCGATGCGGCGCGGGCGGTGCTGGTCAGCGCGGGATTTTCCGCAATAGCTACTATAGACAACAAAATCGAAGTGAAGGACGATGCGGCGATTGAGCGCCCCGACGATATTGCGACGCGCTTGGTGAACGCGGGTTACGCGCCGACGATGCTCAATGTCGAGCAAGAAGACCTCGAACATTATTTTCTGCGACTGGTCGGAATAAAGAATTAAACCGCAAAGACGCCAAGGACGCGAAGGAAAAAATTATCCACTTGGCGCTCTTTGCGTCTTTGCGGTTAAAGGGTTTTTCCTCAATGAATAATCTGCTTCAAGCAACCTGGGTTGAGTTTCTGAAAGCGCGCCGATCCAAGATGCCCTTGCTCACTGCGCTTGGATTTGCGATGGTTCCCCTCGGCGGTGGCTTTTTTATGATCGTGCTGAAAGATCCCGAAATGGCTCGGCGCGTCGGACTGATTAGTACCAAAGCGACACTCACGATGGGCGCGGCGGACTGGCCCACCTATCTGAAATTTTTGACGCTGGCGGTTGGAGCAGGTGGCATTTTTCTGTTTGGTCTCATCGCGAGCTGGGTGTTTGGTCGTGAATATTCTGATCGCACCGTAAAAGATTTAATCGCCTTGCCCACTGCGCGCTCTACGATTGTGTTGTCCAAGTGTATTGTGATTGCGGCGTGGTCAGCCGCCGTGACGACGATCGCCTGCCTCATCACTCTTTTTGTCGGCACAATCCTGGGACTGCCTTCTGTGCCAGCGCAAGTTTTTTGGCAAAGCGGAATGACAATAACCATCGCGCTAGGTTTAACCATCGCGCTCGTAACGCCGATTGCTTTCTCGGCGAGCGCGTGGCATGGTTATTTGCCGCCGATCGGCGTGATGATTCTGGCGGTGATCCTGGCGCAACTGATCAATGCGGCTGGATATGGCGAATATTTTCCCTGGTCGGTTCCTGCATTATATGTTCAAGGCGAAAACCTTGGCGCGATCAGTTATCTCATTGTCATTCTAACGGGCATCCTCGGCTTGAGCGGCACGTTCGCGTGGTGGGAACGCGCTGACCAGGCGCACTAATCGGCGCGAGCGCGGCGGGAATGTAAGAAGCCATTTGGCGGTAAAGTTTATTGTGCAAGCTGGAGTGCTTGATGGCGCGGACGTTTTATCGGGATCGATTTACTTGGCTGGCTTATTTGTTGTTAGCGTTCTATGGTTATTTTCTAAACATCCTGGGACCCATTACGCCGTTTCTGAAAAGCGAACTGGGCTTGTCGTATACGATCAGCAGTTTGCATTTTACCGCGTTTGCCGTGGGCATCTTGTTGATTGGTTTGGGCGGGCATTGGGTGATCCAGCGAACTGGGCGTTGGCGCGCGCTGTGGCTCGGCGCGGGTGGCATGGGTCTGAGCGCGTTGGTCTTGTTGATGGGCAATACACCGGTGGTGACCATCGGTGCGTGTTTCCTGATGGGCTTGGTCGGCTCGCTGATCCTCGTCCTGGTTCCGTCTACGCTGGCGGATCAGCATGGCGAACTGCGCGCGGTCGCGCTCTCAGAAGCGAACGTGATTGCCTCACTTGTCGCAACAATCGCGCCGTTGATGGTAGGTTGGTTCGGTTGGCGGCTTGCCTTGGGCTTGGTCGCCTGTACGCCGATCGTGTTCTACCTGGTTATGCATCAAGCCACCGTGCCGGCTACAACCACGCCTGAGCCAAATGCGACCCGGCACACGCTATCGATCCTGTTTTGGATCTACTGGGTCGCGCTGTTTCTCGCCGTGTCGGTGGAATTTTGCATGATTTCTTGGAGTGCGGATTATTTGGAAAATGCGGCGGGAATGCTGAAATCAAATGCCGCTCAATCGGTCAGTCTATTTTTTGCCGGAATGATCCTGGGACGACTTGCCGGTAGCCGTTTGGTGCAACGATTTGCCGCGCCGGTGTTGGTCATTGCTTCGATTGTGATCGCCGCCATTGGCTTTTTGCTGTTTTGGCAAACGGGCATGGCGCTCTCGGTTTTGGGCGGCTTGTTTATCACTGGCGTGGGCGTTGCTAGTCTGTATCCCTTGATCCTCTCGCTGGCGATTGGCGCGGCGAATAACAATACGGTGCTAGCGAGCGCGCGCACCACGTTGGCATCGGGGACGGCGATCCTCACGTTGCCTTTGGTGCTGGGGCGGTTGGCTGACTCGGCAGGCATTCAACAGGCGTATGGCATTGTCGCGTTTTTGTTGGTGAGTATTTTTTTGATCGTCCTAATCACAAGCCATCTGGCATCGCATCGGTTTGCGGTAAATTAAACAGCGTGGCGCGGCAAGGTGTTCGAGCAAGTTGGAAATTAATTTTGCGGGAGAAAAGAGCTTGATGAACAAGGGCGTTTGGTACGCGATCGGCGCATACATAACCTGGGGTTTGTTTCCGATCTATTGGAAATGGCTCCATCAAATTGAAGCGGTGCAATTGATCAGCCATCGCATTCTCTGGTCGTTCGTGATCCTGTTAGGCGTGATCCTATTCCTGCGCCAATGGCAGGCATTTCGCGCGGCGGCATTTCAGTGGCGCGTCATGGGAATTTATTTTATCGCCGCCATCTTGATCGGGGTCAATTGGCTGACGTATGTGTGGGCGGTCAACGCCGGGTTCATCGTCGAGACAAGTCTCGGCTATTTTATCAATCCGCTGATCAGCGTGTTGTTGGGCGTGGTATTTCTCCGCGAACGCTTGCGTCCGTGGCAATGGGTTCCCATTGGACTAGCGACGTTGGGCGTGCTGTATCTGACCGTGGCGCATGGTTCTCTACCGTGGATTGCGTTGACGCTGGCATTTTCGTTTGGAACGTATGGGCTCGTCAAGAAAACCGCGCCACTGAGTTCGATCTATGGTTTGACGCTTGAGACTGGCATCTTGATCGTTCCCGCGATTCTGTATCTCGTGTATGCGGAAAGCATTGGGCAAGGCGCGCTGTTTCATCAAGGCGTGGTCACGGATGGCTTGCTCGTCGGCGCAGGCATCGTGACGACGATTCCGCTCTTGATGTTTGCGTCGGCAACCCGCCGCATTCCGCTGTCCCAGGTCGGTTTTTTGCAATACATTGCGCCAACGCTTCAATTTTTGCTGGGCGTCCTGGTTTACAAAGAACGGTTCGAACCGGATCAGCTCGCTGGTTATGCCATTGTGTGGCTAGCGTTGCTCTTGTTTATGGTGGAAGGCTTGGTGGCATATCGCAATCAGGTCACGCCGCTGGCAGAGTATTAGCGGTCTACAACGGTTCTCAAAAATCGTTGACACCGCTGGGGTTATCTGGTAGAATTTATCTAGCGCGTAATCATTCTTCAGGGAGGAAGACATGGTGAAAAAGTTTCGGGTGTTGCGGATTGTCGCGGTCATTTGGAAAGTCATCGCCTGGATTGTATTGGTCGCGAGCATCCTGGGCGGTTGCGGGACGCTGGTACTGGGTTTGATGGCGGGCGGCGCGGGCGCGAGCAGTAACAATGCGCTCGGCGCGATGCTGGGCGGCGCGCTCGGCGGCGCGGTGACCGGGTTGATCGCCATCTTGTTCGGGATTCTGTATTTTATTTTCCTCTATGCTTTTGCCGAATTGGTGGATGTGATGCTGGCGTTGGAAGAGAACACGCGCGCCACCGCCGAATTGTTGAAAAAATAAGTCGCGCGGTTATCGCGCGAATAAAAAACGGACGGAGAATTTTCTCCGCCCGTTTTTTTGTTCCTGGTTTATTTTTGTTGTGCGTCTACCACCGCAATCGCCGCCATGTTCACAATATCCTTGACCTCGTCGCCTTGTTGCAAGACATGCACCGATTTGCCCATGCCGAGCAGGATCGGCCCAATCGTTTCGGCGTTGCCGAGATGCCGCAAGAGTTTATAGGCAATGTTCGCGGCTTCCAAACTGGGGAACACGAGGACGTTGGGATCGCGAACCTGGGCGAACGGATAGCGGCCTTCCAAGATTTGCGACACGACCGCGGTGTCGGCTTGCATCTCACCGTCAATCGGAATGTCGGGCCGTTGCGCGCGCACAAGTTCAATCGCGCGATGCACCTTGTCCGCATGGGGATGTTGCGTCGAGCCAAAGTTCGAGAACGAGAGCATCGCCACGCGCGGCTTGATGTCAAATTGCGCGGTCGCGTCCGCCGCCAGTACTGCGATCTCGGCGAGGTCTTCCGCGTTCGGGTCAATGTTGACGGTCGCGTCGGTAAAGAAAAAGACGCGCTCTTTCGCAATGACGATGTACATTCCGGCGACGCGCTTGACGCCGGGGCGCGTCCGCACAACCTGGAGCGCGGGGCGGATCACATCGGGATAGTTGAACGTATAGCCGCTGACAAACGCATCGGCATCGCCGTGCGCGATCATCATGGGGCCATAATGGTTGCGCCCGCTGATGTACCGCTCTGCCATTTCGCGCGTGAGTCCTTTGCGCTCGCGCATTTTGTAGAGCGCGCTAACATACTTGTCGAAATTCGGCGCGCGCTTGCCGTCCGCGGGTGAAATGATTGTCGGCTTGTACTCGATGCCGAGTTCCGCGATCTTTTGCTCGATCACATCGCGGTGCCCCAGGAGAATCGGAAAGCCGATGCCTTCTTCGGCGACCTGGGCGGCGGCGCGAATGATCTTGGGTTCTTCGCCTTCGCCGAACACTACGCGCTTGGGATCAGCTTTGGCTTTGTTGAGGACGGCGCGCATGACTTCGCGGCCCTTGCTCAACCGCGCTTCCAGTTGATCGCGGTACGCGGCGATGTCAATGGATTTGCGCGCGACGCCGCTTTCAATTGCGGCGCGGGCGACGGCGGGCGCTTCCCACAATAACACGCGTGGGTCCACCGGCTTGGGCACGATGTACTCTGGACCAAAGCGTAACGATTCGAGACCGTATGCTTTCAAAACCGAGTCCGGCACATCTTCTTTCGCCAATGCGGCAAGCGCTTTGGCGGCGGCGACTTTCATTTCTTCGTTGATCGATTTGGCGCGCACGTCGAGCGCGCCGCGGAAAATAAAGGGGAAACCCAGGACGTTGTTGATCTGATTGGGATAATCACTGCGCCCAGTGCCGATGATGGCGTCGGGGCGCGCCGCGCGTGCAATGTCATAGCGAATTTCAGGATCGGGATTCGCGAGCGCGAAAATCAGCGGAGCCGGTCCCATCGTCTTGACCATGTCGGCGGTCAAAATGTCTTTGGTCGAAAGTCCCAGGAACACATCCGCGTCTTTGACCGCATCGGCGAGTGTGCGCGCTGAGGTATCGTTAGCAAAGCGTTGCTTGTAAGGATTCATTGCCTCGGTGCGGCCTTTGAAAATGACGCCTTTGGTGTCTAGCATCACCACGTTCTCGCGTTTTACGCCAAGCCGAATCCAGAATTCGCCGCACGCGACGCCGCTCGCGCCCGCGCCATTGATCACGACGCGAATTTCACCGATGCGCTTGCCGGTAATTTCGAGCGCGTTGAGCAAGCCCGCGCCGGAAATGATCGCGGTGCCGTGTTGATCATCGTGAAAGACCGGGATGTTCATGGTCGCCTTGCAGGTTTCTTCGACCTGGAAACATTCCGGCGCTTTGATGTCTTCGAGGTTGATGCCGCCGAAGGTGGGTTCGAGCGCTTTGACAACAGCGATAATTTCTTCCGGGGTGCGCGCATTGATTTCAATGTCGAACACATCAATGTCGGCGAAACGTTTGAAGAGCAGTCCCTTGCCTTCCATGACGGGTTTGGCGGCAAGCGGTCCGCGATCACCCAGACCCAGGATCGCGGTGCCGTTGGAGATGACGGCGACGAGGTTGCCTTTCGCGGTGAGTTCGTACGCGGTTTCGGGATCACGCTCCACTTCGAGTGTGGCTTCGGCGACGCCGGGTGAATACGCCAGCGTTAAATCGCGTTGTGTTTCCGATGGCTTGGTGGGGACAACTTGAATTTTGCCGGGGCGACCCAACCGATGATAGTCCAACACTTCTTGCTTGGTAACTGGCATTTGGCTCATCCTTTCGATCCAAGAATAAGCGAACCGCCTCGACCGATTCAACCGGCAAGGCGTAAGCACCATCGCTTTGGCTATAGTAAACAACGATGCGGGCAATTTGTCAAGCGGGAATTGTTTTGTCGGTTTTTTGCTTTTTTGAAACACACCAGATATAATGAAAACAAGTTAAGCGACGTAAAGTGATCAAGACATTGGTCGAACATTAAAAGAATGCTCGGTTAAAAATAAACTTGAGCTGGAGGCCAAGTTACAGACCGAATATCCATGACCAAGGTCACTGCGTTACCGAAGTGAGACAGCCGATCAATGCATTGCGCGATTGTTAGACCGCTTGGCCAATCTAATAATCATTTTTTCTTGACGCTTAGGTTCATCGTTGCATGCTAGTCTGCTGATCCGCTTCGGAATCCCGAAGCGGTTTTTAATTGATAGAGAACAAACATGCACCAAATCAAAGAATTGCGCGTTCATCTTCTCGAGCGTTTGACAAGTGTCAGGCGGATGGTTACTTGGCCGCGGACTAGCCTCCGCCTTAAACTCATATCGATTCTCATTGGCATTGTGTTCTTGGGCACGGCGTTTTCCTCTGTGCTCGTTGCGTCAATGCAACGCCAGCAACTCATCGATCAAGCCCAGTCGGACGCGATGCATATTGGCGCTGTGATTGAGGCAAGTCTATTTCACTCCATGTCTGATTCTAATTCGGATATGATCAAGAACATGGTCACCGCGGAGGCGAGTGGAGCCAACTTGGAGTATATCCGCATTCTCGATCAAAGCGGCATGGTGTGGCTTAGTTCAAATTCCTCCGAGACCGGGCATCGCTTTGAGCAAACGGATTCGCCGTGTAGCGGTTGCCATCAGACTAGGTCCCCGGTCGATAAAAATGTCGGGACCTCTAGTTCTCAAATTATTGGTGATAGTCTAGTGACTATCAATCTGCTGGTGAATCAGCCGGCGTGCTATGCTTGTCATGGGACCACACCGGGACATCTGGGGTTTGTGCTAATCGCGGCGCCGCTAGCCGCTCTGCGCACCCAGCTGACTTTGAGTTTGGGCTGGTTGGTATTTGCTGGTTTGCTTACATTCGCTTTGTTGGTTGGACTTTTGACACCGGCTCTGGAAAAATTTGTGACTCGCCCAGTCGAGCACCTAGTCAAAGGTGCCGCCGCGATTGGATCTGGAAATCTCGATTACACCTGCAACCTCAAAACAAATGACGAACTCGGCGAGTTGGCGCTCACTTTTGACACAATGCGCCAGCGGCTCAAAGAGACGCTCGCGGAAAGCGAAAAGCAAAATCGCGAACTGCGCATGCTCAATGAAATTGCCCGGGTCACCAACCAATTACTCGAGCCCCAACAAATTCTTGATTTGACGATAAAGGTGGTCGTGAGCAGTCTGGGCGTTCAAGCCGGCGCAATTCGCGTCATCGATCGAGAGAATCGGCAGTTTACTCTGCACGCGTGTTGCGGTATCGCTGAATGTCGCCCAGAGATGTGTGATCTGCGCGCGATCAACATTGCGTTGGCTACTTTAGCCCACGAGAACAATCAAAGAAATCCCGCGTCGCTTTCAACTAGCGCGCCAAGTTTTCAGATCCGAGTTGACGCGCAAGGTTGCGCGTATGTGGGCATTCCTTTGGAAGCCGAGGGCGCGCTCATGGGCGGATTGACTTTGATCACGCATCCCCAGCAATCGGTAACTGAAGAGGGCGCCCGCGTCTTGAAAGCGATGGGGCAACAAATTGGGATGGCCGTCTTGAACGCGTTTCGGTTTCAACATGCGCGGTACGAAGCCACGCTGGAAGAACGGGAGCGACTGGCGCGCGAGATGCATGATTCCTTGGCGCAATCTTTGGGTTACCTCAAAATGAAAACGGCGATGACTGACGCGCTTTTATCGGGGGGACAGATTGACCAGGCACAGGTCAGTCTGCTTGAAGTAAAAGAAATCGCCGGAGAAACTTATTTGGATGTACGCGAAGTAATCTTTGGTTTGCGCAATCCGCCTTCAAAGAGTTTGCGGTTCCTGCCGGACTTGACGGAATATCTGAGCAAATACCAATTGCATTATGGCTTGAATGTTCAGCTCAAAGCCAAAGATGATTGCTCCCCTTCTTTTTCACCCGAGGTCACTTTGCAATTGACGCGGATCATCCAAGAGGCGTTAAGTAATGTGCGCAAGCATACCCAGCTTAATCAAGCGACCATTTGTTTGGAGCGTGACGATCATCATTGGTGTATCACCATTGAGGATGAGGGAAACGGATTTGATCCGCGCGAAATCAACAGCGACGGATGGCAATTCCTGGGTTCACACATCATGCGCGAACGCGCCGAAAGTATCGGCGCAGAGTTTCAAATTGACACACAACCTGGTTGGGGCACGCGCGTCATCGTCCGGTTGCCCTTTGAATCGGAGGTTTGAATGACGCAGGCGCTCCGCATTGTATTAGCCGACGACCACATTTTGTTTCGCAAAGGAATCGCGAATTTGCTTTCTGCTCGCGATGACATCCATGTGGTGGGCGAAGCCCGGGATGGCTTGGAAGCGATTGCCCTGGCGCGGGAGACCAAGCCCGACATCGTATTGATGGATATCCACATGCCCAACTGTAGTGGCTTGGAAGCCATTCCGCGGATCTTGCGCGAATGTCCGGATACCCGCGTGGTCATGCTGACCGTGTCTGACGACGACCAGGATTTGTTTCTGGCGATCAAGCGCGGCGCGTACGGTTATTTGCTTAAAGACATCGAACCGCAACAATTGTTTGCTTTGCTCGACGGCGTGCGTCGCGGCGAAGCCCCCATTGCAGGCGTGCTAGCCGCAAAAATACTAGAGGAGTTTAGGCAGACCGAGAAATCTTATCCGAGCACCACCATGGAGACGCCGCGTGAGTTGACCTTGCGGGAAATTGAAGTGCTGCGTCTAGTTGCTAATGGCGCCACCAATCGTGAAATTGGTAGTGCGTTATCGATCACTGAAAACACGGTCAAGATGCACTTGCGAAATATCCTTGAGAAACTCCACCTTCAGAATCGGATCCAGGCAACCGCCTATGCGATTCGGGAAGGTTTGACCGATCGCTCCGACTCGTCTCAGCCACTTGAATAAAAGCGAACATTCTACGCCATTGAATTTTTTGCTGTCATTGGCACGGCGATGCTACTGATACGTCACTCAAGCCAAGTGGCGATTGAGAAGGATTCGGCAATCACCGCGCGCTGGCGCGAAGAAATCGAACGGCGCGGCATCTCGTTGACCAGGGTGGCCGGATTCGTCGCGCTGGGCGCGGGCACCCTTTTGATTGACATACCAGAGCGGGATCGGTGCAGACAGCGACAATTGCGTTGATTGCGCAGTACACCCGTTAGGATAATACCCAAACCACTAGAAGTATCGAAAGATACTTCTAGTGGTTTTTTCTAAACTATCCACTCTAGTGTAGGTGAAACCGCATAATGATGATATGATTTTTGATGGGTGAAATGGATTGTTTCCCGTGAATTGTACGGTAACCCCGTTTCAGTGTCCCAAGATTCTCGAATTTGGACCTACTCAAAGAGGAGTCACGGTGCCTAAACGAATGAATTGGCTGGCTTGGGTCATTCTAGTGATGAGTCTAGTCAGCACCATAGCCGCGTGTAGTTCCCCTACTCCCCGACCGACTGCAATGCCCACCGCAACAGAACCGCCTCGGATCACACCATTAGCGGCATCCACGCCGACTTTGACCGTACTGTACGCAGACGGTGAAACAATTTTGAGCCAGCGATGCACAACCTGCCATACTTTGGAAAGAGTTTCGGTTTCTAAAAAAAACCGCGACCAGTGGATACAGACGATCACCCGGATGATCCCGTCATTGAATTCAACTGAGCAAACTGTTTTGGTTGATTATCTAGTCAAGAGTTATGGACCCTAGTGTTGCCCAAGTTCTCATCACCCAAGAACCTGGTTGGAGAAAATGCAATTTTTTTGTCGATCATTAATTCTCCAGAAAGGAGCGACTGACTGAAAACAAGCTGACAAGTCCGTCTCAATCAACTGTGTGGTTATTTGACTCAAAGAAGAGAGGATGCAATGGCAGACAAGTCGAAAGTAGAAGAAAAAAAGACAGAAGGCAAGCCGCAAGGCGTATCCCGCCGCGAGTTTCTCGTTGGCGCGGGTGTTGGCGTTGCCGGTCTCGTAGTTGGCGGCGCGGTAGGATACGTGGCTCCCAAACCTCAAGCCCCTTCAACCCCACTGCCCGAATTGTGGATCGGTCGCAACATTGCGACTCAAAGTTGCATGGGTTGCCGGTTGTGCCAAACCGCGTGCTCACAAATCAAAGAGCAAAAGATTCAGCCCGCAATTGCGCGCGTTCAGGTTCCGCAATACTATCCTGGAGTTGAATTTCCCGTTTTGTGCTATCAATGCGGTGATGAAGCTAAATGTATTGAAGCGTGCCCAGTTCAGGCGCTCTCGCTCGACACGAGCAAGAAATTGAACACGATCAAGATTGACACAACCAAGTGCTTGCGCACGACCAAGAATGCCGACTGCACTTTGTGTCAAGACAAGTGCCCTGGGACCGCCGTCACGTTCCATCCGACGACGCGTGCTCCGCTGATTTGCGATTTGTGCGGTGGCGACCCGGCGTGTGTCAAAGCGTGTTACTCGAATACGCTAACGCTTAAAGGGATCAAGATGGCCGCTGTTTTGCCGGCAGATATTGCAACTTCAATGGCCGATCAATACAAATTGCCGCCGACCCCCAAGGCCTCGCTCGATGGTACAATGGTCGCTGGCGTACGTAACGACGATGTTTTTGGCGACACGGTATAGGAGTAGAAAATGGCAACAAAGATACCCGGATATCAAGGACAATTGCTCGATATTGATTTGACCGCCAAGTCGGTCAAAAAAGTAGATCTCGATCCGAAATTGGCACGGGATTACATTGGCGGACGCGCGATGGGTGGCAAGATGTTGATGGACGCGTACGGAGCGAACTGGGCCAAGCAAGATCCCCTGGCTCCCGACGCCCTCTTGCTGTTCTTGTCTGGTCCCTTTGTCGATTTTATTGGTTGCAAGTCGAACGTCGTCTTTAAATCCCCGCAATCAAATAGCATCATTGGCGCGCAAGGTAGTGGCGACTGGATTCACGAGCTCCGCTTTGCTGGCTATGATGGAGTCATCCTGCGCGGCAAGGCAAGCGCCCCAGTTTACATCACTATCTTTGATGACAAGGTCGAGATCAAAGATGCATCCAAACTGTGGGGTAAGGAAATCCCCGAAGTTCACAAAATGTTGGTCGATCTCTACGGGAACCAAATGTCTCAAATGTACATCGGACCCGCCGGTGAAAATCTCGTCCGGTATGCCGCGGTCATGACTGAATGGTATCGCGCCGCCGGTCGTGGTGGTGGTGGTGCGGTCATGGGTTCCAAGAACTTGAAAGCCATCGTTTGCAAGGGTACCGGAGCCGCGCCCGCCGTCGCCGATCAAGCGAAACTAAACACGTTGATGGAATGGGCGCGCGTGAATTTGCCCATCGTCCGCGCCAGCACCCGCGAGTATGGCACAGCGAGCGGCATCTTTAATACGGGCAATGTGAATAGTGCAGAACCAGTCAAGAACTGGCAGTCCGAGTGGCACGATCAGCAACAACTGCGTGGACCATACTTTGCCAGCGATCAGTGGGTTCGCCGATACTGGGCGGACTATGGTTGCGTCGTCGCGTGTTCCAAGCTCGGTCGCGTCAAGACCGGCAAGCGCGCAGGGTTCATTGGTGAATTGCCGGACTATGAAGCTGGCGCTCTCGAAGGCACCAACTTTGGCATCTACGATATCAACGAAATGCTCGTCTCATCGTCTCGCCCAGATGAATTAGGTTTAGACTTGATCAGCGCTGGAAACGTTTGCAGTTTCGTCTGCGAAGCGCAAGAAAAAGGCATCTTGACAGCGGCTGATGTTGGCGGGATCCAACTCAAGTGGGGCGACGCCGATGGCTTTATTAAATTGATGGACTGGATTGCCGCACGCAAGGGTGATATGGCGTTCTTGTTGGGCGAAGGACTTGGACCCATCACGAAAAAGCTCGGCAAGGGTACCGAGGGATTCGCCATGCAGACCAAGAACATTGAATGGGGCGCTCATGGCGCGCGCAGTCTCAAGGACAAGAACGAACTGTCCTACGCGGTCGAAGCGCAAGGCGGCGATCACATGTCCACCGTTACGCTGACCTATGCCGCCGATGGCAAAACCGTCACGGTTGCACGCGAGGACTCGATTTTCCGTGATTCCTCTGGAATTTGCAGTTTCCAGGGACTCACCCGCGACCAAGAAATTGAATGGTTGCAAGCCATCACCGGCTTTGGAATCACCAAAGCCATGATGGAAAATGACATGATCCCGAACTGGACCACGATGATGCGTGTTTCGATGCTCTTGGCGGGTTGGACGTATAAAGACGACGTGAACCCGGCGCGCGCGTACGAGCCACTGCCAGACGGACCCTTCAAGGGGATGAAGGTTGACAAGACGATCGAAGAAACCAAAAAGCAAGACTATTACAAGACCCTGGGTTGGGACAAGCAAGGCGTTCCCACCACGGCGACACTGAAAAAAGCCGGCTTGGATTCGTTCGATAGTCTAATGGCTCCACTCCGTAGTATGGCCTAAGGATACACTAGTCAGTGATTAGCCGATTAGGCAACCAGTTTGGTCGAGACGTTCACAATGGGTGCAACGCCGCTTTGAAATCCGACCGGTTGCCTAATCGCTATCGGCTGAGATTGGAGAGTTGGGTATGGGGATCGAATTGGCGCAGGTCGATACAATTATTAGCAAGCATGTCGACAATCAACGCGATCTAATTTCTTTGTTACTTGATATTCAAGATCAATTTTTTTATCTCCCGCAAGAAGCACTCGAACGCGTGTCAGAAAAAGTGGGCGTGCCTGCCGTTCAAGTGTACCAAGTAGCGCGGTTTTACAAAGCGTTCAGTCTCAAACCGCGCGGCAAACACATTTTGACCGTGTGCGTTGGCACGGCGTGCCACGTGCGGGGCGGCGACCGCTTGGTGGATCAACTTGGTCGCTTACTTCAAGTCGCGCCCGGTGAAACGACCCAAGACAAACTATTCACGCTCGAGACCGTCAACTGCTTGGGCTGTTGCGCGCTCGGGCCGGTCATGGTTGTGGACGGCACCTACTATGGCAAAATGTCTGCGACCAAGATCGAAAAAGTATTGACCAAGTATCGCACGGGGGCGGAGGTTGTGGACAATGACTAGACTAGACACCGCCGCCGCGTTGGCGCAGTGGCGGACAACGATACTCGCGGCGCGTTCAGAGACCAAGCGCTACCTGACGGTTTGTGGCGGCACGGGTTGCCACGCCCTGGCTTCGGATGGCGTAGGCGATGCGCTACAAGCCGAGTTGAAAAAACAAAAGCTTGAAACGCAAATTGATTTGAAAATTACGGGTTGTCCTGGCTTTTGCGAACAGGGACCGATTGTCGTGGTTTGGCCGGAACGGGTGCTCTACGTCAAGGTTGCGCCGCGTGATGCGGCGGACATTGTCAAATCACTCGCGCAAGACAAACCGGTCGAGCGACTGCTCTACAAACATCCGCAAACGAACGAACGCATCGTTCACGAATACGATGTGCCGTTTTATCGTGAACAACAACGGGTGCTTTTGAAGAACAATGGCATTGTCAATCCGACTAGAATTGAAGACTATGTGGCGGTTGGCGGATATGCGGCAGTTGCCAAAACTTTTTCGATGAAACCTGAAAGCGTCATTGCCGAGATCAAACAAGCGGGTCTGCGGGGACGCGGCGGCGCTGGGTTTGCAACAGGAACTAAATGGGAACTCTGCTACCGCGCCCAGGGCGATCAGAAATATGTGATTTGCAATGCCGACGAAGGCGATCCCGGCGCGTTCCAGGATCGCGGCTTGATCGAAGGCAATCCGCATAGTATCTTGGAAGGGATGATCATCGGCGCGTATGCGATTGGCGCGAGCCAGGGGTATGTGTACATTCGCCACGAATATCCACTCGCCGTCGAAATGCTTCGCAATGCGGTCCAGCAAGCCGAGGCGTATGGCTTGCTCGGTAAAAATATTCTCGGCTCTGGATTCAATTTCGATTTGCAGATTCAACTCGGCGCCGGCGCGTTTGTCTGCGGTGAGGAAACCGCGATGATGGCATCCATCGAAGGGCGCGTAGGCGAGCCAATGCCGCGTCCGCCGTTCCCCGCCGAAAGCGGTTTGTGGGGCAAACCGACAAACATCAACAACACCAAGAGTTGGGCGACCGTTCCGCACATCATCAACAACGGCGCGGGGTGGTACGCCAGTTTGGGCAATGAAAAAAGCAAGGGCACGACGATCTTTTCACTTGTTGGCAAAATCAACAATACGGGGTTGGTGGAAGTGCCGCTGGGGATTAGTTTGCGGCATATGATTTTCGATATCGGCGGCGGCATCAGCGGTAACAAGAAATTCAAAGCGGTGCAAACGGGTGGTCCCTCGGGTGGCTGTATTCCCGACACCTTGCTTGACTTGCCCCTCGATTACGAAAACCTCACCGCCGCGGGCTCGATGATGGGTTCGGGTGGTATGATCGTCATGGACGAAGATACGTGCATGGTGGATGTCGCCCGCTATTTCCTTGACTTTACCAAGTTTGAATCGTGCGGCAAGTGCACCGCTTGCCGCGAAGGGATTCGCCAAATGCAGGCGATCTTGGCGAACATCACCCAGGGCGAAGGCAAAGAAGGCGACATTGAGCTATTGCAAGAAATGGGCGCGGCGATTCGCGATGGCGCATTGTGCGGTTTAGGCAAGAGCGCGCCGAATCCCGTCCTCAGCACAATTCGCTATTTTCGTGATGAATACGAAGCGCACATCAAAGAAAAGAAATGCCCCGCCGGGGTTTGCAAAGACTTGATCGCTTTCTACATCATTGCTGAAAACTGCAACGGGTGTACGCTTTGCGCGCGCAACTGCACAGAGCAAGCGATTTCGGGCGAATTGCATCAACTCCACGTCATTGACCAGGACAAGTGCGTGCGTTGCGGCATCTGTCGTGAAGTCTGCAACCGCGACGCGGTCGGCGTGAGATAGGGAGCGGATCATGGTAAATTTGACGATTAACGATAAAGCAATCCAAGTTAAAGATGGAACGACTCTGCTCGACGCGGCGAAGAATGCGGGCGTGAATCTGCCAACGCTCTGTAACCATCCCGATTTAGAGCCGTATGGCGGCTGTCGCTTGTGCTCGGTCGAAGTGAGCAAGAATGGACGTTCCTGGGTCACGACCGCGTGTAATTCCAAAGTGGAAGAAGGAACCACCGTTCAGACCGAGTCTGCGCGCGCAGTGGCCACACGCAAGTTGATGGCAGAACTTGTGCTCGCGCGCACGCCCAACGTTCCAGCGATTCAACGCATCGCATCCGCGCTGGGAATCGAAGAACCACGGTTTGCGATTACGAACGCAGATGAAACGTGTATCCTCTGTGGGTTGTGTGTGCGCGCGTGTCACGACGTTGCCAAAAAAGACGTGCTGGGTTTCATCGATCGCGGACCCGACCGCCAAGTGGCGATGGCATTCGATACGTACAATGCCGCCGCATGTGACGATTGCAACCAGTGCATCACGTACTGCCCAACCGGGGCGATCACGCAGTTGAACGGTTTGCCCATCGGGCGCAAATGGTACGCGGCGGCGAAAAAATGGATTCGCACGCGCCAAACCGTCCAGTACGGGTTGTTGGCGCTCTTTGCGCTTCTCTTTATCACCACCTCGCAAGCGTTGCAGTTACCGTTCAATCTCTCCAACTTGTTCTCGCGCTTTGATCCGCTCCAGGCATTCATGTCTGTGATTGCCGCGCGCCAAGTGCTCCCGCTTTACTTGCCCGCGATCCTGACCATCATCGCCACGCTGATCCTGGGTCGTGTTTGGTGCGGTTGGATTTGTCCGCTCGGCGCGATTCTTGAATTGTTTGGCCCGGTAGGCACGCGGAAGATGCAGTCCTGGTTTCGCCAGATCAAGTATGCTTTGCTAATCATCTTGTTTGTGATGGCGCTCTTTGGCAGTCTCGCGTTCATGTGGCTCGATCCCATCACGATTCTCGTGCGCGGGATAGCCGATCCCGTGTCGGTGATCCAAAGCATCGTCGAAAGCCCGGGTCTTCGCATTTCGACGCTGTTATCGGTCGTGATGCTCGCGCTTGTGCTTGGCTTGAACCTGATTGAAAAACGTTTCTGGTGTCGTTACCTGTGTCCGCTCGGCGCGCTGATCGGTTTGGGTAGCAAGTTCGCGTGGTTCCGCCGCCGCGTGAATCAAGCCAGTTGTGTCACGTGCGGCGACTGCGCCAAGATTTGCCCCATGGGCGCGATTAGCCCAGAGACGATCAAAAGCGATCCTGCCGAATGTATCATGTGCATGGATTGCGCCGCGCCTTGCCCCAAGACGGCGATCACGTTTGGGCGTCAACCCACACCGCGCTGGAATCACGAATTCGATCCCAGCCGCCGCGAATTTATCGGCGGCGTGGCAACTGCAACTGCCGGCATCGTTCTGCTCAATACAGGCGTATTTCAAACTAAAGCGGACGATTTGATTCGGCCGCCGGGCGTCACGAACGAAGCCGATTTTCTCGACAAGTGTGTGCGTTGCGATCAATGCGTTCAAGCCTGCGCGACCCACGCGCTCCACCCGACGCTGTTCAATTCGACCTGGGATTCGTTCTGGACGCCGGCGATCAATGGCTCGTTGGGATACTGCAATAACGATTGCAATCGTTGTGGGCAGGTCTGCCCCGCTGGCGCGATCCCCGCGCTGACGCTCGAAGAAAAACGCAAGCAAGTGATGGGCATTGCTGTTCTCGCCGAATCGTTGTGTATTAATTGCATGGTGTGCGAAAAAGCTTGCCAATTAAAAGCGATTGATCGCATCGAAGTGACCAAAGGCGGCAAGCTCAAGCCACTGCCGGTTGTCAATGCAGACAAATGCAATGGCTGTGGACAGTGCGAGTACAAATGCCCTGCGCCGCCAGCGATCAAAGTGTATGCTCGGAGTCAAGCCCCCAAACGAACGTAATGCTCAAGTGGCATGTCATCCGTTCACATGAGCGTCAAGTGTGAAACGTGGGAATGTCGTCTCATGTTTCACACTTGACAACTGGAGAAGCAATATGCCGAAATTCGGAATCGGCAAATTGGTTCTGTTTCTCGGCGGGTTGCTGATTCTCAGCCTGTCCGCTTGTAACAGCGTATTGCCAGTTCCCGTCCCGTCGGTAACGCCCGGGCCGCAACGACAACCGAATGTGGATATGAAACCAATCCTGCGCGATTTCCTGGCGAACCTGCCGGCGGATTGGAATCTCGTGTCCGTTCAGTCGGTCGTTGCGGCATCGCCTTTTATCGTGGATGTGCGTCAGCCGGAGGACTATGCGCGCGGGTTTATCGCGGGAGCGATTAATCTCCCGCTGAGAGAACTAGCGCGTAGTTTATCAGCACTACCCGGCTTGGACCAGGACATTGTCCTAGTGGATGAGACTGGACATCGAGCCGCGATTGGCATGGCGATCTTGCAAATGCTCGGCTATAGAAAAGCAAAAACACTTGAAGGTGGAATACGCGCGTGGCAAGCCGCTAAACAGTCGGTCGTCACCGCGCCCGTGCCGCAACGCCCGACCGGTCAAACGCCAGTCGTAAACGCCCAAGTGCAAACAATGCTTGATTACTATTTGGTGCATACGTTGCCGATTGACTGGGGCATGATGGATGCAACCGCGCTCACGGCAGATCAGAAGCTTTCCCCCTCGTCCGCCGGGGAAGCCATGCCCGAAACGTACGATCAAGGCGCATCGCTCATCATCGATCTGGATCTGCCCGCCGAATTTGAGCAATCGTCCATTGCCAATTTTAACCGCGCGCTCAATATTCCGTTGCGCCAACTACCCGACAAGCTGGACCAGATGCCTTTGCAAGAAACGATTGATTGGGCTTGAGGCGTACCCAATGCGGTTCAGTTGGAACCGAAACTAACTCGATTTGTAACGGTCTCGACGAGTGGTCATCGCGCGACGTTGGGAATGATGAGCTTGCAATTGCTCGGTTTTCACTTTGTGCGTGCTATGGATGCAGGTCTGGGCAACTGGATCCCACCGAGCCAGTAGCGGGATTGTCCGGATCCAAAAGCATTGTGGCAATGTGAAAATATTTTTTTGCAAGGGTGACGTGATTTAACCAAAAACATTACGCAAGCCGGACCGTGTGTCGCAAACAGCCACGGAGGAATTGTGAATATGACCCAAGTCTTTATCTTTTCCCGTCATCCGTTATTTGGTAGCTGTGTTGAAGCACTGCTCCAAGGCGATCTGGATTTCCGGATTGTGGGGCATGCAAAAGAATTGAGCCAAGCCATTGAGCAACTCCAGATTCTTCAACCGGATGTCATCATTGTTGATTCGAATGATTTTGAGGCAAGCCGTGAACTAGCGATGCACTGCGTTCTCAAAGAAGGACTGCAACCAAAAATCGTCGGTTTGAATGTGCGGGATAACCAAGTATTTGTTTGCAAAGGTGAACAAAGTATTATCGGCGACTTGAAGGATTTTACAGAAAAAATAAAACTGGAGCGGCCCTTGTCGCATCAAACGATTCCGGGAATTGGCGCGCAGAAAAATGCGGGCTTGCAGGACCCGGCCGGCCGGACCCTAGATTACTTGCGCGTTTCGGTGACCGATCGTTGTAATCTCCGTTGCGCTTATTGTATGCCGCCTGAAGGAGTGCCTTACAAACCACGCGATGCGATCCTGCATTCTGAAGAAATTGTGCGCATGGTCGAGGCGGCGGCTGGGATCGGCTTTCGCGCAATTCGATTGACGGGCGGGGAGCCGCTGGTACGCAAGAATCTGGTTGGCTTGGTTAGGCGACTGGTTGCCATTCCCGGCATCGAAGAAGTAACCCTCACGACGAATGCCACGTTATTGAGTTCACACGCCGCCGAGCTTGCAAAAGCTGGATTAAAACGGGTCAATATTAGTTTGGATAGCATGCGCGCAGACCGCTTTCAGCGGATTACGCGGACTGGAGATTTGGCTTCAGTCTGGGCAGGAATCAAGGCGGCTGAAGCGGCGGGTTTGGTCCCGCTCAAGATCAATATGGTTGTCATTCGCGGATTCAATGACGATGAGGTGGTTGATTTCGCACGGCTCACCTTGGACCATCCCTGGTATGTTCGCTTTATCGAAGTCATGCCGATTGCCGGTGTGTCAGATTGGGGTCCCGAGTTACCTGGGATTAACGATCGTTTAGTGACGACAGCCGAGATCCAAACGCAACTCCAATCGATCGGACCTTTGGAATTTGCAAATAAACCAAGTGGATATGGACCTGCCCGCTATTATCGTCTGCCGAATGCTCAGGGCTTGCTTGGATTTATCAGTCCGATGAGTGAACATTTTTGTAGTACCTGTAATCGAATGCGTCTCACTGCCGATGGGGGTTTGCGTCCCTGCCTTTTCTCCGAACAAGGAGTTTCCTGCAAATCGGCGCTTGCGAATGGCGCGAGTTTGCCGGAACTCCAAGCGCTGATTCGCCAAGCGGCGGCGACCAAACCCGAGCAACGTTCGTTGCTGGCAAACGCCCCGGTCAATGGAAGCGCCATGTCGATGATCGGGGGTTGAAGCGCGCGTGGCATTGGCGGAGGAAAAGAATTTTGATGAACATTCGTAAAATTGTCGTACCAAGCATCCTATTCCTCGTTGTGTTCTTGGGTGTTGCTTGCGCTCCCGCGCCAGCGGCTACGCCCATCCCCTTTGATATCAAGCTCACGCTCGACACGTATTTGAGTCACTTGCCGGATGGGTGGGGCCTGATTACGCCAGCGGCATTGAATGATCAACTCCAAACGGTCAAGCCGTTTCTTGTGGATGTCCGCGAGGTGAAAGAAATTGCGGATGCTGGTTTTATTCCCGGCGCGATTAATATTCCCATCCGCACGTTGATCAAGAACCTGGACAAGTTGCCCGCAAAAGATCAACCTATTGTCGTGACGTGTGGCAGTGGGCATCGTAGTGCGCTGGGAATGCAAGCCTTGCAGTTATTGGGCTATACCAACGTCAAGAGTCTTGCCAGTGGTTTTAGCGCATGGAAAGCGGCGAACCTGCCGTTTGTAACCGGCGCGCCGCCACAAGCAAAAGCCGGTCCAATGCCTGATGTGGACAAGTCTTTGCTCGTTGCGCTCGACAAGTATTTTAGCAATCTACCGGATGGCTGGGATATTATCGCTCCAGCGGCGTTGAACGAATTGCTCAAGATATCCAAACCCTTCCAACTTGAAGTCCGCGAGACGAAAGAAATTGCGGATGCCGGTTTCATCCCCGGCGCGACGAATATCCCGATTCGTATGCTCGTCAAGAATCTCGATCAATTGCCGCCGGACGAAAACGCGCCGATCATTGTCGAATGTGGCAGTGGTCATCGTAGTGCAATGGTGATGATGGCACTCAATCTTTTGGGATTCACCAATACGCGGAGTCTTGCGGGTGGCTTGGCGGCGTGGACAAAAGCCGGATTGCCGATATCAAAATAATTGGCATGTTCGAAATTCTAGTGACTGGAATTTTCAGTTCGCAGTCACAATCACAATGAAAAGGAGTTGTAGAAATGCCGTTCGGATTGCAACCGCTCCATCTGGTCGTTATCGCGGTCGTTGCGCTGATCATCTTTGGACCATCGCGTTTGCCAGAACTTGGCCGCTCAATTGGCAAGACACTCAAAGAGTTCCAAACCGCGACGAAAGAAACCACGCAAGGATTCACCGAAGAACTCGTCAAACCGGCAACCAAGGTAGACGAATCTATGGTTTCGTGCCAAGCGTGTGCCAAGCCCATCCAAGTCGGCAAAAAGTTTTGCTCCGAATGCGGCGCGGCACAATAAGGGTGGCCGTCTGACCGCGAACACGGAGGTTGTCATGGCGTTAAATTTAACCCGCCGCGAATTTCTCAAAGACCTGGGTTTGCTTGGTCTGGGCGTATCGCTCGCCCCAGGAAGCGTTGCCGCTTCCACCGCATTCGACTGGGATTACGAAAAGACGTTAGCTTTAGGACGTCCCAGTTGGGTCACCACAACCAATGTGCCTACGATGGAAATTAACTGGGATGGAATGCAACGGTTCCGCGAATGGCGCTCCGTTCGCGGTAGTTTTGCTGATTATGTTGGACTAGAACGGGATACGCTATTGACCCAACTCCAAGCCGATAACCTGGCCAAGTGGCTCAAACAGAACAAACCAGGTTACACGCTCAAGGATCGTGCGTTGAATAATGCGGCTGGGCAGGGGACCGCGCCACAATCATTTTTGCCACCGAAAGAAATTCAGGGGCCAGACAAACTCGGGGTTGCCAAATGGACCGGTACACCGGAAGATGCGTCCGCTATGGTCACCGCCGCGTTACGTCACCTGGGTGCGGGCACGGTTGGCTTTGTTGAATTGGACTCTCGCACGACTGAAAAATTGATCTACGCCGAGGACCCGGACAAGAAAGAAATGGTGATTGCCGACGTCGATCAACCCGCCGAAAATGATACGCAACGCATCATCCCGAAAAAAGCGCGCTGGGTTATCGTGTGGACGATCCCGATGTCGCAAGAGACAATGAAAACTGCACCGACGGTGATCTGCCAGGCGACTACGCAGTTGACTTACTCGGAGAATCGCAACGTGCAACATCGGTTGCAATACTTTCTCGGCACACTGGGTTACATGGGCTTGGGCGAATACACGACCAATGCGCTGGGGATCGCGCCTGCGCTCGGCACGATGGCGGGCTTGGGCGAAATGTCGCGCTTGAATCGTATGATCTCTCCCGAATGGGGACCCATCAACCGCGTGTTCAAGATGATCACGGATCTACCGCTCGCACCTACTAAACCCATTAACGCCGGCATCATGCAATTCTGCAAAGTGTGCAAACGCTGTGCCCAATCCTGCCCATGTAAAGCGTTGAGCTTGTACGATGAGCCCACATGGGAAATTCGCGGCGGTTGGAATAATCCGGGACACAAGGCGTACTTTGAAGACTCGACCAATTGCCGCGCCTATTGGCGTCAGGTAGGCACGAACTGCGGCATCTGTTTCTCCGCCTGCCCGTTCGCAAGCAAGAACATGGCGTTCTATGACTCGTTCCGCAATGCGCTGATCGCAGAAGCACCTGTGTTCGACAACGCGCTCAAGATTGTGGATGATCTGAGTAAACCAGCCCCCAGCTTTCGCGAAATGGGTAATCCATTGCTCAATCCCGAAGATTGGTGGAAACGACTCGACCTACCCATCCGCGGTTATAACAGTTCACGTGGCATCAGCAATGTTTAGGAGGCATATCCAATGGAGTGGTTCATTATTGGAGCGGGACTGGGTGGAGCCGGTTTCTGGTTTGCGTCTTGGGCGAATGCTAAAACAATCAGCATCAAGTGGTATGTGTGGATCGTCGTTGTGCTGGCTGTTTTGATGGCAACCCTCACCGCGATGGACTATAACACGCTGATTCTAGAAATGGAACCAGTGGCGGCTGGAGCCATCCTCTGGCTCTTTGGTGGTCCAGCGTTGCTTTTGGCTTTGATCGCAGTGGGCTTGGTTTGGTGGCAGAGGGGAAATAAAAACCAGCCGTGATGGCTGGGGTAGATTCATTCGATGGCGACGAGGTTGCCTTTCGCGGTGAGTTCGTACGCGGTTTCGGGATCACGCTC
>JBBIUF010000067.1:0-24150 GCA_037440365.1 Chloroflexota bacterium | reverse complement strand
GTCCTGGTGGGCCCCAGTGGGACGGGCAAAAGCACCTTGTTGCAATGTATCAACCTGCTCGTCAAGCCAGACCAGGGACAGATTTGGCTGGGCGATCAAGAAATTACCGCGCCGAAAACCAATGTCGATCTGGTACGCCGCCGGATTGGGATGGTGTTTCAAGAATTTAATTTGTTCAATCATCTCACCGCCTTGGATAACGTCACGGTGGGTTTGCGTCACGTGTTGGGCCTAAAAGCCGCCGCGGCGCGCAAAAAAGGTTTGTGGGAATTGGAGCGCGTGGGCTTGCAAGACCACGCCAATAAATTTCCCGCGCAACTTTCCGGCGGACAGAAACAGCGGGTTGGCATTGCGCGCGCGCTGGGCATGGATCCGCAAGTGATGCTCTTTGACGAACCCACATCCGCGCTTGATCCCGAACTCACCGGCGAAGTGCTCGAAGTCATGCGGAAACTTGCGACCGAAGGCATGACGATGTTGGTTGCCTCGCACGAGATGAGCTTTACCCGCGAAGTGGCTGACCAGATGATTTTCATGGAGCATGGCGCGATTGTCGAGGCGGGACCGCCGCAACAACTGTTCGATCATCCTCAATCCGAACGCACGCATCAATTCTTGCGCACCATCGCCCACGCCGGCGGTCGGCAAAACGCGGGCGGGTGATCACGATGGAGGCTCTCCAACTTTTTCTTGAGCGCGTCACGCCAGAATTATTGCAAGGCACGGTGGTGACAATTCAATTCACCCTCGGCGGATTGGCGCTGGGATTTTTGATCGGCTTGCCGGTTGCGCTGGCGCGTGTGTATGGCGTGCTCTGGTTGCGCCGCTTGGTGAGCGGATATATTGCGCTCTTTCGCGGCACGCCGATGTTGATTCAACTCTTTCTGATTTATTTTGGCTTGCCCGATCTCGGCATTACGTTTGATCGACCAGTTGCCGCGTTGCTGACCCTGGGTTTGAACAGCGGCGCATACCAAGCCGAATATTTTCGCGGCGCGATCCAGGCGGTCGGGCAAGGTCAGATGATCGCCGCGCGCGCAATTGGGATGAGCCAGTGGCAAGCGATTCGGCATATTGTTTTGCCGCAAGCGTTTCGCCTCGTCCTCCCAGTCTGGTCGAATGAAATGATTGCGATGGTGAAATACACCTCTGTCATTTTTTTGATCGCCGTGCCGGATTTAATGGCGCAAGCGAAAATTCTTTCCAGCCGCTATTTCGATCCGATTACGATTTACATTACCGTGGCAATTTATTATCTTGGGTTGGTCGGTATTGCCACTGGCTTGATGCGTTTCGTCGCGAAAAAATTGGAAACGCCCGGTTTGAAATTGGATGTCGAGTTGCGCTGACGTGAACACGGCGATTGCATTACGCTACGGCAACACGACCCGCACAGTGACCATTCCAAACGCATGGCTCGGCGCGATTGCGCGTCCGGCTGACATTGCGCCCGCGCAAAACGCGGACGCGTTGATCGCGGCGGCATTACGCCAGCCGATTGGCAGTCCGCCATTGGCGCAACGCGTCAAGCCAGGACAAACGGTTGCCGTGATTGTGGACGATTACACGCGCAAGACGCCGATGCCTGTGCTTGTGCCGCCGGTCCTGCGCGAGTTACACGCGGCGGGCATTGCGCGCGCGGACATTCGCATCGTCGTTGCGCTTGGCACACATCGTCTGATGACGCCCAGTGAACTTGTCGCCAAACTTGGCGCGGAGATCGTGCGCGCTTATACCATCGTGAACATTCCCAGCACCAGCGAGGCCGACATGGTTTATCTCGGCGATTCGTCACTCGGGATTCCGGTGTGGGTCAATCGCGCGGTTGCCGATGCGGATGTGCGTATCGGGCTGGGAATGATTACGCCGCACCTCGAAGCTGGGTTTACGGGCGGCGCAAAAATTATCTTGCCCGGCGTGTGCAGTCGGCGCACGGTGGATGCGTTCCACGCGGCGTCGGCATTCATTCCGGAAAATCAATTGGGCAACCTGGACGCCCCGTTGCGGCGCACCCTCGAACAATGGGTTGCCGAGCGAGTGCCGTTGCAATTCATGGTCAATGTCGTGACCACGCGCGATGGAAAAATTTTTCAATGTGTGGCGGGTGATCCCATTGCGGCGCATCGCGTTGGCGTAGAATTCGCGCGGCAAGTTTTTGGCGTGCCGGTTACGCGGCGCTACCCGGTCGTGATCGCCAACTGTTATCCGTATGATTTTGATTGGTGGCAAAGCATCAAGGGCGTGTGGGCAGGTGACCGCATGACGGCGGATGGCGGCACGCTGATCATTGTGACGGCGGCGACGGAAGGGCATGGCCATTATCCGCTCGTGCCGCAATACGTGGGGCGCGACCCCGATCAGGTGTGCGCTGAAATTAAAAGAGGCGTTACCCCGGATGCGATGCAAGCGGCGACGGGTGCAATGTTCGGCAATCTGCGGCGGCGCATCAAGCTAGTGCTTGTTTCAGATGGGCTGACGCGCGCCGACGCGGATGCCATGCGAATCCCGTATGAAACCTCCATCGAACAAACCATGGCGGCGACGGTGGCGTCATTGCCAGAATCGGCGCGCAAAAATTCGGTGGGCGTTTTACCCGAAGCTGGGATTGTGCTACCGTGGTTCGAAAAATAGAGCAGGAGATTTGACACATGCAACAACCTACGTATGAAGAATTGATGGCGAATTTGGGTGGGCTTTGGGCGCCGCCGTTGGCGCAAGATTGGCCCAACCTCGCGGCGGACCGCGCCGAGGGCGTGTACATTTACGGTCACGACGGCAAACGCTACTTGGATTTTATTTCTGGCTTTGGCGCATGCAACGTCGGGCATAATCACCCGCGCGTGGTTGCCGCCGCGCGCGAACAAATGGACAAGATGATTCACGCGCCGCTCGGCGTAATTGCGCCGGAAACCACACTGCGCCTGGCGCATGAGCTGGGACAGATTACGCCGGGACACGCCGACATGTTTTTCTTTGGCAACAGCGGCGCGGAAGCGATTGAGGGCGCGCTGAAACTGGCGCGGTATGCGACTGGACGGCGCGGCATCATTGCGTTCCTCGGTGGCTTTCATGGGCGCACGCTTGGCGCGGCAACCGTGACGACCTCCAAAGTCAAGTATCGCAACGGGCAAGGTCCGTTTGTGCCAGACGTGTATTTCGCGCGGTACCCGTATCCCTATCGCTCGTCTGCGCCGAGCGCGGATGCGTGCGCGCAAGACGCGCTGGACGATCTGGATCGTTTGTTTGAGCATGTGATTGCGCCGCATGATGTTGCCGCATTCCTGGTCGAGCCGATCCAGGGCGAGGGCGGCTATATCATTCCGCCTCAGAAATTTTTGCGGGCGTTGCGTGAATTGAGCAACCGGCACGGCATTCAGCTTATCTTCGATGAAGTGCAAACGGGATTTGGGCGCACCGGTGAATGGTTTGCGTCACAGGCGCTCGGCGTCGAGCCGGATATTGTGTGCCTGGCGAAAAGCATCGCCGGTGGTTTTCCACTGGGCGCGACAGCGGCGCGACGCGAACTGATGAGCCAATGGGGCGCGGCTTCGCATGGCACCACGTTCGGCGGCAGTCCCGTGTCATGTGCGGCGGCGCTGGCGAACCTCGCTGTCATCCGTGAAGAAAACTTGATGGCGAACGCGCGCGTTCAAGGCGCGTACCTGCTGAACGCTCTGCGCGAACTGCAAGCCGAGTCGCCGATCATTGGCGATGTGCGCGGCATTGGCTTGATGCTCGCGGTCGAGTTGATCAAACCAGGGACGAATAAGGAGCCAAATGGCGAAGCCGTGACGCGCGTCCTGCAACGCGCGTTGGACGGCGGCATGATTTTGTATCCGTGCGGTCACTGGTCGCAAACCATTCGCTTGATCCCGCCGTTGAATATCACGCGCGCGCAAGTGGATCAAGGTCTGGAGATTTTCCGCCAAGCGATTCTTGCCGAACTCACGTGATGCGATGAAAAACTGCCGCGATGTGTTTTGGTCGGATATGTGCGATCCTTGAGGTTCGGATAGCGTGTCAATTCGTCCGAGCCAAAAAATTATATTCCAAGGAGCAATCAAAATGTCCAAGACTCGAGTCCTGATTATGGGCGCGGCGGGCCGCGACTTTCATAATTTCAATGTCTATTTTCGCGACAATGCGGATTACACTGTGGTTGCGTTTACTGCCACGCAAATTCCCAACATCGACGGGCGGGTCTATCCCGCCGAACTCGCGGGTACGTTGTATCCGCGCGGCATCCCCATTTACCCCGAATCCGATTTGGTCAAACTCATCAACGAATTCAAAGTCGATCAGGTTGTATTTGCATATAGCGATGTCTCGCACGAAGCGGTGATGCACAAGGCTTCCACCGTCCTCGCGGCAGGCGCGGATTTTCGCTTGATGGGCGGTAACACGACGATGCTTAAATCGTCCAAGCCGGTTGTGGCAATTTGCGCCGTACGCACTGGGTCAGGCAAAAGCCAGACCACGCGCCGCGTCGTCAGCATTTTGCGCGACCTGGGTCACAAGGTGGTCAGCATCCGCCACCCCATGCCGTATGGCGACCTGGTCAAGCAAGCGGTGCAACGTTATGCCACGTATGCCGATCTCGACAAGCATGCATGCACGATTGAAGAGCGCGAAGAATACGAGCCGCATATTGATCTCGGCGCGGTGATTTACGCGGGCGTGGATTACGAGCGCATTTTGCGCGAAGCGGAAAAAGAAGCGGACGTGATTGTGTGGGACGGCGGCAACAACGACTTGCCGTTTTATCAACCCGATGTGCATATTGTCGTGGACGATCCGCATCGCCCTGGGCATGACCTCACGTATCATCCGGGCGAAGCCAACGTGCGTCGCGCGGATGTGATTGTGATCAACAAGATTGACACGGCGGATTTGAAAAACATTTCGACCGTGCGGCAAAATATCCGCGTCGTCAATCCGCGCGCCATTGTGATCGAAGCCGCGTCGCCAATTTTTGTGGATGACCCGAACGCGATTGTCGGCAAGGATGTGCTGGTGATCGAAGACGGACCCACGCTGACGCATGGTGAAATGAAGTACGGCGCGGGGGTCGTCGCGGCCCAGCGCTTTGGCGCGGCAAGCATCATCGATCCGCGACCGTATGCAGTTGGCACCATTGCCGAGACGTACAAGAAATATCCGAACACGGGCGCGGTGCTTCCGGCGATGGGTTATGGGGCACAGCAAATCGCCGATCTCGCCGAGACGATCAACCATACGCCGTGCGACCTGGTGTTGATCGCGACGCCGATTGATTTGCGCCGCGTGATGGAAATCAATCGCCCGATGCAACGGGTGCGCTACGAACTGCAGGAAATCGGGCAACCGTCGCTGACGGATGTGCTGAAAGCGAAATTCGGACGCTAGATTTTTCAACTCTCCCCTGCCATGCGGCGGGGGAGAAATTTATTCCCAGGTTGCATGTATGGATCATGTCGTCAAAAATTCACTGGCACGTACAATTCACATGCCAATCATCACCGATTCAGCCGAACTGGTGGCGTATGAAATGGACGCGGGTTTGGAAGCTGGGCATCCGGATGGCGTGGTGTTTCCGCGCACCGCATCCGAGGTTGCGCAAATGGTGACGTGGGCGAGCCAGCATCAGGTGCCGCTCATCGCGCGCGGCGCGGGCACCGGCACCTCCGGCGGCGCGATTGCGGATCGCGGTGGCGTCATCGTTGAGTTGGCGCGCATGAATCGGATCGTCGAACTCGACGAATTCAGCAAGCAAGTCAGCGTCGAACCGGGAGTAATCAATTTTGCGTTGAATGAATGTGCGAGCAAGGCGAATTTATTTTATCCGCCCGATCCAGCCAGCGGGCGCGTCTCGACGCTTGGCGGCAACCTGGCTGAGAATGCCGGCGGTCCGCGTTGTTTCAAGTATGGCGTGACCACCAACTATGTCACCGGGTTGAAGGCGGTCTTGGCGCATGGACGGATCGCGCAATTCGGCGGGTGCGCGCTCGATTATCCGGGGTCCGATTGGGTTGGTGTGCTAACCGGGAGCGAAGGCACGCTTGGCATCATCGTCGAAGCAAACTTGCGGTTACTGCGCGCGCCACGCGCGACAACCATGTTGATGGCGGCATTCGATTCCATCGCCCGTGCGGGCGATGCGGTGTCTGCGATCATTGCGCGCGGGCTGACGCCGGCAACGCTGGAAATGATGGATCGCGCCATTGTTAAAATTGTTCAAGACTATAGTCACCTGGACTTGCCCATGGATGCCGCCGCGCTGTTGATCGTCGAAGTGAATGGTTATGCCGCGAGCCTGGCGTCGCAGATGGCCGAGATCACCGCCCTTTTGCGCGCGCATGATGTCGGCGAAATTATTTTTGCCGAGACACCAGCGGCGCGCGAAAAAATTTGGCGCGCGCGCAAAGATTCAGCGGGCGCGTTGGCGTGGCTCGCACCCGCGTACTATGCGTCCGATTGCACTGTGCCGCGCAGTCAGATCGCGGCAACGCTCGCCGAGATTAATCGCATCTGCGCCGCGCACGCCATTCCAGTTTGCTATCTCTTGCACGCGGGCGATGGCAACCTACATCCCAATTATTTGGTTGCCGATGCAAACGATCATGAATTGATGGCGCGCGTACGCGAGGTGGAAGCGCACGTGTTGGCGTTTTGCGTTACGCAAGGCGGAAGCATCACGGGCGAACATGGCGTCGGCACCGAGCGGCGCAATTTCATGCCGTTCATGTACAACGCCGATGAACTGCAAGCGATGCGCGATGTCAAAACGATATTCGATCCCCAGGATTTACTCAACCCCGGCAAAATTTTTCCAAGCCCTGTTTCTGCGCCACTGGATTTGCCGTTGCCGCGTCATGTGCCGACTAGTCCGTTTGCGCCAACTTTGATTGCGGACGCGGCAGACGCGATCCGCGCATGGCAAGCGCGTGATTCAGCGCAAACCGCGCGTGTGATCGGCGGCGGCACCAAGTCACAAAAATTATTTTCCAACGATCTCATTCTTTCGACACAAAATTTGCGCGGCGTCCGCGCGTATGCGCCCGCTGATTTGTATGTGACTGTCGGCGCAGGCACGCCGCTCGCGGAGGTGCAAGCCGAGTTGGCGCGCGATGCGCTCTGGGTTCCGCTGATTTCGCCCTGGCGCGAATCCACACTCGGCGGGATTGTCAGTGCAAATTTCAACGCGCCGCTCCGAATGCGTTACGGCTATGGCGCCATCCGCGATCTCGTGCTGGCGCTGACGGTTGTTTTGCCGAATGGGCGCATCCTGCGCCTCGGTCGTCCCGTTGTTAAAAATGTGGCGGGGTATGATCTGCCGAAATTGTTTGTAGGCGCGCGCGGCACGTTGGGGCTGATCGTTGAATTGACGCTGAAACTTGCGCCGCGTCCGCGCGCGCGGACAACGCGGGTGATTCCTGCGAACGATCTAGATCGCGCGTTGACCTGGGGCGAAGGGTTGCAACGAATTTGCTTGAACGCTTCGGCGTTATTGCTGTGTAGCGGATTGACCGTGCCAGGGCTGGATGCGCCGTATGCGGTGGTCTATACGGCGGAGGGTATCGCGCAGGATGTTAGCGCGGAGATGGCAGAGGCGCGTCAAGCGGCGCCTGCTGAAACGGGCGCGGCTGGGATCGAGACACAAGAATTTTCTGGCAGTGACTTGTGGGCGACCTGGTTGGGCGCGCAGTCGCCGAATGAAACGAGCGTGCGGGTCGGCGTTGCGCCGCGCGATTTGCCAATGCTCTTGCGGAACGCGCGTGCCGTGTTGGATCGCACCGCGTACATCGCCGACCTGGCGAATGGCTTGCTCTACGTAAAAGGTTTGCTGACGACTGAAATGGTGGGCACGCTCCGCGACCGCGCGCGTGCCGCACGAGGGTATCTGGTGGTGCTTGCCGCGCCAACGCGCTTGGCTGAATTGGATCGTTGGCGCGCGACGCCGGACGCAGACGCTTTGGCGCGCGCGCTTCAAGCGCGTTGGGATCCGTGCGGCTTGTTTAACCCAGGAGCGTTTCGCGTTTGAGTGCAAGCGGATGCGTGAGCCTTACCGTGCGGCATCGTATAAAAATGTTACCGTTGTTTACTAGGCGTCCCGTGTCTATCGCCTTGACGCTCGTTTGCTTTGGTGTTACACTCGGCACGCAAACGAGCCACGCACAAAATTTATCGCAAAATTTTTGGAGGACCGATGACCAAGCCCAAAATTTTCGTAACGCGCCTGATCCCGGATGAAGGATTGGCGATGCTCCGTGATCAAACCGAAATGAGTGTGTGGGAGGGCGAATTGCCGCCGCCGCGCGATGTTTTGTTCGACAAGATCAAGGACGTGGAAGGCGTCATTTCGTTGTTGACTGACAAGATGGATGCGGCGTTGATGGATGCCAATCCGCAAATCAAGGTCGTTTCAAATTACGCGGTGGGATTCGATAACATTGATATTCCGGCGGCTACGGCGCGCGGCATTCCGGTGGGCAACACGCCTGGCGTGTTGACGGACACTACCGCCGATCTCGCGTTCACCTTGTTGATGGCATCGGCGCGACGCATTCAGGAATCGGTGGATTATGTGCGCGCGGGCAAATGGAAAACCTGGGGACCCAAATTGATGATGGGTCAAGATATTCACGGTGCAACCCTGGGTATCATTGGGTTTGGTCGCATCGGTCAGGAGATGGCTCGCCGCGCCACCGGCTTCAAGATGAAGGTTTTGTATTACGATGTTTACCGCAACGAATCTGCCGAAAAAACCTTTGGCGCAACGTTTGTGGATCTGGACACGCTTTTGCGCGAAGCGGATTTCGTTACGATTCACACCAACCTGACGCCCGAAACGCGGCATTTGATCAACGGCACGGCGTTTGGCAAAATGAAATCCACGGCGATTGTGATCAACACGGCGCGGGGTCCGATCATTGATGCGAATGCGTTGTACGATGCACTCAAAGCCGGGCAGATCGGCGGGGCGGCGCTGGATGTGACCGATCCCGAACCGATTCCGTTGGACAGCCCATTGTTGACGCAACCCAATTGCTTGATCGTGCCGCATATTGCGAGTGCGTCCGTTGTGACACGCGGCAAGATGGCGCAGATGGCGGCGGCGAATTTGATCGCCGGTTTGCACGGCGAAAAATTGCCCACGTGTGTCAACCCCGAAGTGTACGAGCGCGGCATCCGCCAATAATCATTCGGCAAGGATCAGCGATGAAACGGTTATGGACTCCGTGGCGGATGAGTTATTTGTCAGCGCCCAAAGGCGTGGTGACAGGCGGATGTATTTTTTGCGACAAGGCGCGCGAAGCGCCGGACAAGGATCGCGACAATTTGTTGGTGTGGCGCGGCGAACACGCGTTCATCGCGCTCAACTTGTATCCGTACACGAATGGGCATTTGCTCATCGCGCCCTATCAACACACCGGCGCGTTGGACGCGCTGGACGCCGAAACGCTCAAAGAAATGATGCTCCTCACCAATAAAGGAATTCGCGCGTTGCGGCGGCTGATGAATCCGCAGGGTTTTAACATCGGCGCCAATCTGGGACGAGTGGCGGGCGCGGGCGTTGAAGATCATGTCCACTTGCACCTGGTTCCGCGCTGGAGCGGCGACACCAATTTTATGCCGGTGCTGGCAGAGACGCGGCTGATTCCCGAGTTACTGCCGGATACGTTCGACAAATTGCGCGCCGCTCTGCAAGCGGAAGAAAAAAATCAAGCGGACTGACGAGTCCGCTTTTTTGTCGGTTCGCTCAACGGAAATTTTCGCATGAATTTTGCATCGAAAATTAGAGCGCGCGCCAGTATTTTATTTGCGCCGCGTCAAACGCTTGACGATCAAAACGCCTGGAATTTATACGGCGATATTGCGTGGTTTGGCATTCTATCCGGCGTTGCCAATTCGTTTCTTTCGGTTTTTGTACTGCGTTTGGGCGGCAGTGATGTCCACGTGGGTTTGCTTTCGGCCTTGCCTGCGCTCATTGCGATCTTTGCCTCCCTGCCGGGCAGTCGGTTAGTGGAGCGGGAAAAAAAGCCACTTTCAATTTTAATTTGGTCTGGCTTTTTGAATCGTGCTGGTTATTTAGCCATTGCGCTTGTGCCGTTGGCGTTGACCGTGTTTCGCCCTGATGCGATTGTTGTGTTGGTGGGACTGCTCACCATCCCTGGCGCAATTGCTACCGTCGCGTTCACCACCATGTTTGGTCGCGCGGTCAAGCCGGAACATCGCGCGCGCGTCGTCAGCGTGCGCAACATCTGGCTCGGCATCACCAGCACGGCAATGGCATTTATCGGCGGCAAGTTTTTGGACTATGTGATCTTTCCGATCAATTATCAGATTTTGTTTTGCGCCGCGTTTGCCGGTTCGATGATGAGTTTGTACTATCTCACGCGGATTCGTTTAGCGGACGCGCCATCGCCCCAGCGTCTGGACGCCGTGCCGCACCGCGCGCGCGATTTACCTGGGATGGTGCGCGCGAATGATCGCTACAAGCGTTTTGTATTTGCCTCGATGATCTTTCAGTGGGGCGTCTTTTTTCCACTGCCGCTCTATTCGATCTTTTGGGTGCGGAATCTCCACGCGACCGATGGTTGGATCGGTTTGATCAATACCGTTGGCACCGGCTTGACCATCTTCTTTTATCCGGTTTGGGCGCGCCTCGCGACGCGCTATGGGAATCGTCCACTGCTCATTGCTTCGGCGGCTGGGGTGGCGCTCTATCCCTTGTTTACGGCGTTCGCGCCGTCCATCGAATGGGTTTTGTTGATTTCGTTGATCGGCGGTATTTTCAATCCAGCGTATGGTTTGGCTTCGTTCAACGGTTTACTCGAAGTGAGTCCGGAACAACAGCGCCCCAGTTATATTGCAATCTATAACACCTTGATCAATGTTGCCGCGTTTATCGGTCCGCTCCTTTCAACTTTGTTGGCGCAGTTCCTGGGTATTGAAACCACCTTGTTGATTGGTGCGGGCTTGCGGATGGTGGGCGCGTTTATGTTTTGGCAACAACGCGTGCTGGCACGCGCAGAAAACTGATTCGTCAAATACAGCGTTTTTTGGTAGAATAGATCAATCTCGTGAGGTGTATGCGATGACTGCACAACCTCGTCACGTATGGATTGTGGGCGCGGCGCGCACGCCGATTGGAAAATTCCAAGGCACGCTGGCGAACATCCCCGCGCCAGAATTGGGCGCGACGGCAGTGCGCGCGGCTGTAGCGCGCGCCCAGATCGATCCAGTCCGGATTGACGAAGTGATTGTGGGCAATGTGGTGAGCGCCGGACTAGGGCAAGCGCCCGCGCGCCAGGTTGCGCTGAAAGCCGGGTTGCCGGATACAATCAGCGCGACGCAGATTGGCAAGGTGTGCGGCTCGGGACTCAAAGCCGCAATGCTTGCCGCGTCCATGATTCGCGCGGGCGATGCGGAGGCGCTGGTTGCCGCTGGCATGGAAAACATGAATCGTGCGCCATACCTGTTACCCAATGCGCGCTTTGGCTATCGCCTGGGCAATGCCGCCATGCTGGACGCGGTGGTGCACGATGGCTTGTGGTGCGCGTTTGAAGATTGGCACATGGGGCGCGCCGCCGAATTTATCGCGCGCGAGTGTGGCATCGCGCGGGTTACCCAAGACGAATTTGCCTGGTACAGTCAGCGCAAAGCACTTGCCGCGATTCAAGCGGGCAAGTTCAAGCCAGAAATAATCCCCGTTGAAATTCCCTCGAAACAAGGCACCCGCGTGTTTGATACGGACGAAACCCCGCGCGCTGACACGACCCTGGAAGCGTTAGCCAAGTTGAAACCAGCGTTTGAAGACGGTGGTACGATCACCGCGGGCAATGCGCCGCCGTTGAGCGATGGCGCCGCCGCGTTGGTCCTTGTTAGTGAAGAACTTGGCACGCGCGAAAATCTTGCGCCACTGGCGCGCGTGGTGGCTTATGCCCAAGCCGGAACTGATCCCAAGCATATTTTCTGGGCACCGATTGACGCGATCCGCCAAGTGCTTGGTAAAGCCGGGTGGGCGCTCGACGACGTGGACTTGTTCGAGATCAACGAAGCGTTTGTGGCGCAGGTGCTTGCTGATGGCCAAGCCCTCGGCGTGGATTTCGCGCGCGTCAATGTCAACGGCGGTGCGCTGGCGCTCGGTCATCCGATTGGCGCAAGTGGTGCGCGGATTGTGGTCACGTTGATCCATGCGTTGCGTGAGCGCGGCTTGAAACGCGGTGTCGCGGCGTTGTGTCTCGGCGGCGGCGAAGCGGTGGCGATGGCGATCGAAGCGCAATGACGAAAGACAAAGGCCAAAGGACACGGATCATTTCGCCCTCGGCTTGGTTTTCAAATTCAATTCTATGGAGCAATTGAAATGCAATTCGAATTGACGGAAGAACAATTAGCGATTCGGGATCTCGCGCGGGATTTCGCGCAAAATGAAATTGCGCCGATTGCCGCTCAGCATGACGAAACCGGCGCGTTTCCTTCGGCGACGATCAAGAAAATGGGTGAGCTGGGTTTGATGGGAATTTTTGTGTCGCCTGAATATGGCGGCGCGGGCTTGGACGCGGTGTCGTACGTGTTGGCGTTGGAAGAAATTTCCAAAGCCGATGCCGCGCACGGTACGATCATGAGCGTCAATAATTCGCTGGTCTGCTATGGCTTGGAACGCTTTGGCTCGGAAGCACAAAAACAAAACTATCTCGCGCCGCTCGCGGCGGGCAAAAAATTGGGCGCGTATTCTTTGACCGAGCCGCAATCGGGGAGCGACGCCGGCAACATGCTCACGCGCGCCGAATGGCAGGGTGACGCGTACGTGATCAACGGGCGCAAATCCTGGGTGACGAGCGGACCGGTGGCAGATTACATTGTGCTGTTCGCGTCCACGCAACCGGAATTGAAGCATCGCGGCACGGCGTGTTTTATCGTGGATACCCAAGAACCGGGTTTTGCGGTCGGCAAGACTGAACCGAAACTGGGCATTCGCGCGAGTGCGACGTGCGAATGCACCTACGAAAATTATCGGATGCCGGCGGCGCGGCGTATCGGACAGGACGGTGAGGGGTTTAAGATCGCGATGGCAGTGCTTGATGCGGGGCGCATCGGAATTGCGGCGCAAGCGGTTGGCATTGCGCAAGCGGCGTATGAAGCCAGTGTCGCGTATGCGAAAGAGCGCTCGGCGTTCGGGCAAAAGATTGCCGAGTTTCAGGCAATTCAATGGATGATTGCGGATATGGCGGTGCGGATCGAAGCGGCGCGGTTGTTGGTGTATAGCGCGGCGGTGAAAAAAGATCGGCACGAACGATTTTCACGCGAAGCGAGCATGGCGAAATTATTTGCGAGCGAAACGGCGATGTGGGTGACAACGAAAGCGATCCAGGTGCATGGCGGGATTGGCTATAGCAAAGAGTTGCCGCTGGAACGCTATTTTCGCGATGCCAAGATCACGGAAATCTACGAAGGCACGAGCGAGATTCAACGTTTGGTAATTGCGCGGAGTGCGTTGGAGAGCAAATAATTCGAGCGTGGGAGAAATCTAATGTCCATTGATCCGAAAATCCTTGATCTACGGCGACGGCGCGAAGAAGCGCAACTCGGCGGCGGCAAAAAACGCATTGACCAACAACATGCCAAAGGCAAACTCACCGCGCGGGAGCGCATCGAGTTGTTGCTCGACGAAGGCTCGTTCCAGGAAATTGGCATGTTCGTCGCGCCGCGCGGCACCGCGTTCGGCAACGAAAAACAAGTGATCCTGGGCGATGGCGTGGTGACCGGCTATGGCACGATCAACGGACGCTTGGTCTATGTCTATTCGCAAGACTTTACCGTGTTTGGCGGATCGCTCGGCGAAGCGCACGCGGAAAAAATTGTGCGCCTCCTCGATATGGCGATGAAGAACGGCGCGCCGGTGATCGGCTTGAACGATTCCGGCGGCGCGCGGATTCAAGAAGGCGTCGTCAGTCTTGGCGGCTATGCGGATATTTTTCTCCGCAATACGATGGCGAGCGGTGTGATTCCGCAACTCTCGCTGATCATGGGACCGTGCGCGGGTGGCGCGGTGTATTCGCCCGCGCTTACCGATTTTGTGTTCATGGTTAAGGACACAAGTTATATGTTTGTCACGGGACCCGATGTGGTCAAGACGGTGACACACGAGCAAGTGACGGCGGAGCAATTGGGCGGCGCGGGTGTGCATAACGAAAAAAGCGGCGTCGCGCATTTTGCGGCGGAGAATGAAGAGCAATGTATTGCGTCGGCGCGCAAACTGCTGGCGTATCTGCCGCAGAATAATATGGAAGAGCCGCCGCTCAAACGTCCCACCGATGATCCGTTGCGCGCCGATGAAGCGTTGGATAGCGTAGTGCCCGATTTGCCGAGCAAGCCGTATGATATGAAAGACGTGATCAATCGTGTGGTGGACGACGGCGAGTTCCTCGAAGTGCATGAACATTTCGCGCAAAATATTATTGTCGGCTTTGCGCGTTTGAATGGGCGCGTGGTGGGCATCATCGCGCAACAACCGATGGTGCTCGCAGGCGTGCTTGACATTAACGCGTCGAACAAGGGCGCGCGCTTTGTGCGTTTTTGCGATTGTTTCAACATTCCGATTGTGACGTTTGAAGATGTGCCAGGATTCATGCCCGGCGTGAGCCAGGAACACGGTGGCATTATTCGGCACGGCGCAAAATTATTGTACGCCTATTGCGAAGCGACCGTGCCGAAAATTACCGTGATCACGCGCAAGGCATACGGCGGTGCATACGACGTGATGAGTAGCAAGCACATTCGCGGCGATCTCAACTATGCGTGGCCCACCGCCGAGATCGCGGTGATGGGACCGGATGGCGCGGTCAATATCATTTATCGTGAAGAAATTTCGCAAGCGGGCGACCCGGAGGCGGTGAAACAAAAATTGACCGCCGAGTACCGCGATCACTTTGCGAATCCGTATGTCGCGGCGGGACGCGGTTATGTGGACGATGTGATTGAGCCGCGCCAGACGCGCGCGAAATTGATCGCCGGTTTAGAAATGTTGCAGAACAAGCGTGACACAAATCCACCCAAGAAACACGGAAACATTCCGTTGTGAATATTGTACCGATGACACTTGAAGGCGCGCACGTACGGCTTGAGCCCATCGCGCAGAAACATACCGATGATTTATTGATTGCGGCGCAGTTTCCCGAAATCTGGGAATTTTTCATCCCCGCGCCGATTCACACCCATGAGCAGATGGTTGCGTGGATTGACAAGCAGATCGCGCAAACGCAAGCCGGGACGCAGATTTTCTTTGCGATCATTCGCCACGTGGACAACCGTGTGGTAGGCGTCACCTCATACATGAATATCTCACATGTGGATCGGATGCTGGAAATCGGTGGAACATGGTTGACACCTGCCGTGTGGCGCACGGCGATCAATACCGAATGCAAATATCTTTTACTGCGCCATGCGTTTGAAACGCTCGGCTGTTTGCGCGTGCAACTCAAAACCGATGCGCGCAATGTTCGTTCGCAACGTGCGATTGCGCGATTGGGCGCAGTGCGTGAAGGCGTCTTGCGGAAATATCAAGCGCGCTATAATGGCTATCAACGCGACACGGTCATGTTCAGCATCATTGACACGGAATGGCAAGCTGTGAAAGCGCGGCTCGAAGACATGTTGGCGGGAAAAAATTAGGAGACGGATTGTTGCCGATGGATGGATTGCCTGTAACGCTTGAAGGAAAGCACGTGCGTCTAGTTCCACTCGAGTTCAAGTACGAAGAGGACTTGCTCGCCGCCGCCCAGCCGAACGAAATCTGGGAATTTATTGGCACCGCCCCTGGGCAAACGCGTGCCGAGATGCATGCCTGGATCGAAAAAGCACTGCATCAAACCGAAATCGGCGAACGGATTTGGTTTGTCATCGTGCGCCAAAGCGATCAGCGCGCCGTGGGCGCGTCAAGTTATATGGACATTCAGCGCGCGCATCGCGGTTTGGAAATTGGCGGCACGTGGCTCACGCCATCCGCATGGCGCACGCCGATCAATACCGAATGCAAGTACCTGATGTTGCGCCATGCGTTTGAAACGCTCGGCTGTATCCGCGTGCAACTGAAAACCGATGCGCGCAACGTGCGCTCGCAACGCGCGATTGAACGATTGGGCGCGGTGAAGGAAGGTGTGTTGCGCAAGCACATGATCGCGCGCGATGGCTATCAACGTGATTCGGTGATGTACAGCATTATTGATCGCGAGTGGGCGGCAGTCAAAGCGCGGCTGGAAAAATTCTTAAATCAGACCAAGGACGAATGACGAAAGGCGAAAACTTGTTTGGCTTTGGCCTTGGTCGTTCGACTTTTGTCAGAGGTTGACCATGTTCAAAAAAGTTTTGGTGGCGAATCGCGGTGAGATTGCCGTGCGGGTCCTGCGCGCGTGTCGTGAACTGGGCTTGGCAACAGTTGCCGTGTATTCCGAAGTCGATCGGAATGCCTTGCACGTGCGCTATGCCGACGAAGCGTATTGCATTGGGCCCGCGCCCGCGCGCGAATCGTATTTGCGGATGGATCGGATTCTCGATGTGGCGACGCGCGCCAAGGTGGATGCGATTCATCCGGGCTATGGCTTTCTGGCGGAGAATAATCATTTTGCGCGCGCGACTGCCGCGGCGGGCATTGTGTTTGTCGGACCACCGCCAGCGGCGATGGAAGCGATGGGCGACAAGATCCAATCGCGGCGCACGGTGTCCAAGCAAGGCGTGCCGGTGATTCCTGGCACGTATGAGGCTTTGCGCGATGACGATATGCTTGCCGCCGCAAACCAGGTTGGGTTTCCCTTGTTTGTCAAAGCGAGCGCGGGCGGCGGCGGCAAGGGCATGCGCCGCGTGAATGCGCCAGAAGAATTGGCTACCGCGATTACGCGCGCGCGCAGTGAAGCCGAAGCCTCGTTCGGCGATGGGACCGTGTATCTCGAACGCATCGTCGAAAATGCGCGCCACGTCGAAGTGCAAATTCTGGCGGACGGACGCGGCAATGTGATTCACCTCGGCGAACGCGAATGTTCGATCCAGCGCCGCCATCAAAAATTATTGGAAGAGTCGCCGTCGGTTGCGCTGGACGATGAATTACGCGCGCGGATGGGCGCGGCGGCAGTGAATGCGGCGCGCGCGGCAAATTACGTGAATGCCGGGACGATTGAATTTTTGTTGGACAAGCATCGCAATTTTTATTTTCTTGAAATGAACACGCGCTTGCAAGTGGAGCATCCGGTCACGGAACTTGTAACGGGTGTAGATATTGTCAAAGAGCAACTCCGCATTGCGTCGGGGCGACCGTTGACGCTGGAGCAAAGCGACGTGCAGATTCGTGGCGCGGCGATGGAATGTCGTATCACGGCGGAAGACCCGTACAACGGTTTTCTCCCTTCCACCGGCAAAATCCTCAGTTTGCATGAACCCACCGGACCCGGCGTGCGTTTGGAAAGCGGCGTCTATGAAGGCTTTGACGTGTCGCTCTATTATGATCCGTTGATCGCCAAGTTGTGCGTCTGGGGACCGGATCGCGCGGCGGTGATCATGCGCATGAAGCGCGCGCTCTTTGAATACAAAGTGCTGGGCATCCAAACCTCGATCCCGTTTCACCAAAAACTATTGACCAGTACGAGTTTTATCGGCGGTCATTTCGATACCAGTTTTCTTGACGAGAATTTTACAATGGAACAAGACACGGCGCCGGAAAACGAACAGATTGCGGCGATTGTGGCGGCGTTGCTCACGCATGATCGCCGTCAACGCGCGATTAACATTCCGCCGCCGACCGGCGGCACGCGGGGCGGGTGGAAACGCTTTGGCTCGGTGGAGGGATTCGGGCGATGAAATATACTGCGATCATCAATGCGAAAACGTTCGAGATTGAAGTTGGCGCGAACAACACCGTGCTGGTGAATGGCGAACCGCATACCGTAGACTTTCGCACGATTGATGGAAGTGCGCTCTATTCGTTGTTGATGGATAATGTATCCTGGGAAGCCCTGGTTGAGCGCACGGGCGACGAGTATCGCGTGTTAATTGGTGGCGACTTGCGCGTGGTCATGATCCAGGATGAGCGCACGCGCAAAATGGCGAAAGCGAACGCGAGCGGCGCGGCGGCATCCGGCGAAGCAATTGTCAAAGCGCCCATGCCGGGCCTGGTGCGCGGCGTGCAGGTCAACGTCGGCGATCCGATCAAGGCGAAGCAGGGCCTTGTGATCCTGGAAGCGATGAAAATGGAAAATGAATTGCGCGCGCCGCGCGCGGGCGTGATTAAAGAAATTCGCGTCAAGCCCGGCGACAAGGTGGATCAGGGACAAACGTTGGTGGTGATCAAGTAATGCTGGTTGAGGATGAATCATGGCGATCCAAGAACGCAAACCAAAATTTGAAACGCTCTCCGGCATCGAGGCGAAACGGCTCTACGCCCCCGCAGACGCGGCGGGCGATTACGACGCCAAGCTGGGTTTCCCTGGCGAGTATCCGTTTACGCGCGGGGTGCAAGCAACGATGTATCGCGGACGCTTTTGGACGATGCGTCAGTATGCCGGCTATGCGAGTGCGGACGAATCGAATGCGCGGTACAAATACTTGCTCGCGCAAGGACAAACCGGCTTGTCGGTCGCGTTCGATCTGCCAACGCAAACTGGGTATGATTCCGATGCCGTGATGGCGGAAGGCGAAGTTGGCAAGGTTGGCGTGGCGATTTCATCGCTTGACGATATGGAGCGTTTGTTCAACGGCATTCCGCTCGACCAGGTTTCAACCTCGATGACGATCAACGCGACGGCGGGCATCTTGCTTGCGATGTACGTTGCGGTTGCAAAAAAGCAAGGCGTGGCTGGCGGGGCAGATGGCCGGTTGCCTTTGCGCGGCACGGTGCAGAACGATATTTTGAAGGAATATATCGCGCGCGGCACATATATTTTTCCGCCCGCGCCGTCCATGCGCCTTGCCACCGACATTATCGAATACTGTGCGCGCGAATTGCCCAACTGGAATCCGATTTCGATTAGCGGCTATCACATCCGCGAAGCTGGGTCCACTGCCGTGCAAGAAGTGGCGTTCACGTTTGCGAACGCCATCGAATACGTCAACGCCACGCTGGCGCGCGGACTCGCGTTCGACGATTTTGCGTCGCAGTTGTCATTCTTTTTCGTTTCGCAAATGGATTTCCTGGAGGAGATTGCGAAATTCCGCGCGGCGCGGCGTTTGTGGGCGCGCTTGTGCAAGGAAAAGTTTGGCGCGACCAAACCTGCTTCGATGATGTTGCGGTTTCACACGCAGACCGCCGGGGTTTCGCTCACGGCGCAACAGCCACAAAATAATATCGTGCGCACGGCGCTGGAAGCGCTCGCGGCGGTACTGGGCGGCACGCAATCGCTCCACACCAATTCGTTCGACGAAGCCATTGCGTTGCCGACCGAAGAATCGGTGCAGATTGCGTTGCGCACGCAACAGATCATCGCGCACGAATCCGGTGTGACGAACACGATCGATCCGCTGGCGGGGTCATATTACATTGAGAGTTTGACGGACGAAATCGAAAAGCGCGCGATGGAATACATTGACAAGATTCAGGCAATGGGTGGCGGGTTGAAAGCGATCGAAGCTGGGTTTATCACGCGCGAGATTCAAGAGAGTTCGTGGAAATTTCAGCGCGAGGTTGAGACGCAAGCGCGCGTGGTTGTTGGCGTGAATGAATTCAAGACGAACGATCCCTATCATGGCAAACGCCTGCGCGTGAATCCGCAGATTCGGGACGAGCAAGCGGCGCGTTTGCAAACCTTGCGGGCGCGGCGCGATCACGCGCGCGTGACCAACACGCTCACGGCATTGCGCGATGCGGCGCGCGGGACAGCCAATCTAATGCCAGCGATTCTGGCGTGTGTCGAAAGTTATGCGACGCTCGGCGAAATTTGCGATACGTTGCGCCAAGAATTCGGCGAGTATCGCGGCGGCGGCATGTTCTAACGCATAGATGGGGTGGGGAGGATTTCGATGTTGATCACGTTACGTCCGTTTAATTTGGAGACGGACGCCTTGTGGTATGCCGAGTTGATCAATACATTTTTTCCCGCGCCTGTCACGGTGGAGCAGGTGTATGAATGGGCGCGGAATTTTCCGAGCGAGGGTATTCGTCGGCAAGCGGTTGCGTTGAATGAGCAGGGGCTGAGGATCGGTGCGAGTGAGATCACGCGGCGACCGAATATGGCGCCGCATACTTTTTTTATCGAAGTGATTGTAGCGCCGGAATTTCAGCGGCGCGGGATCGGCGCGCAGTTGTACGATGAGGCGATCCAGTTTGCGCGTTCACGCGGCGCAACACGCTTGTTCTGCGAAGCGCGTGAGGATCAACCGGGTGCGCTGAAATTTGCGCGCGCGCGCGGATTTGAAATTGACCGGCACATTTTTGAATCCACGCTCGATCTGGGTTCGTTCGACCAAGCGCAGTTTGCCGGCGTGCTCGAAACGGTGCAAGCGCAAGGCATTCGCCTGTTCACGCTTGCGGATGCGGGCAATACGGAAACGAATCAGCGCCAATTGTGGGAGGTCAACAAACGCGACGCGCTGGACATTCCGGGTTATGAAGGCGAGTTTCCGCGCTTTGAAGATTTCAGCCGCTATGTTTTCCAGGCGTCGTGGTTTCGCGCCGAAGGGCAGATTTTTGCGGCCGATGGTGATCGCTGGATTGGTTTGGGCGCGGTTGGCTATTATGCGGCATCCAATTCGGCGTACAATATGCACACAGGTGTCTTCAAGGAATACCGCGGGCGCAAGATCGCGCAAGCGTTGAAACTGTTGACGATTCGGTGCGCGTGCGAATGGGGCGCGGCCTATATTCGCACGAACAATGATTCGCAGAACGTGCCGATTCTGGCGATCAATCGCAAACTGGGCTACAAACCCCAACCGGGGTTTTTCAAGTGTGCGAAAAAATTGGGCAAGTAAAATCCAATGTCCGAACAACTGGTCAAAAACTATTACACTGGCTATGCGCCCAAAGAATGGCGGCGCTTGATTCGCGACGCTTATCATCGGATTGAATTCGAGACCACACTCCATTTCCTTGAAAAATATCTGCCCAAGCGCGGGCGTATCTTGGATGCGGGCGGCGGACCTGGCAGATACACGATCGAGTTGGCGAAACGCGGTTATCAAGTCGTCTTGCTCGATCTGACTCCCGCGAATCTCGATCTGGCAAAGCGCCGAATCGAGCGCGCGCGGGTGCAAGACAAGGTTACCGCGATTGTCGAAGGATCGATTGTGGACTTGGGCCAGTTCCCGGACAATTCTTTCGATGCGGTGCTGTGCCTGGGTGGTCCGCTTTCGCACGTGGTGGATCGTCGCAAACGCGCCAAAGCCATTTCTGAATTGACGCGCGTCGCGAAAAAACGCGCGCCGATTTTCGTGTCCGTTATCGGACGCTTGAGTTTGGCGATTGTTCAGTTGATGCTATTTCCGCACGAACTCGAAACGCCGCAATTTATCCAGATCCGCGACACAGGCGATTACGACGGCACGATGGGTTTTACCGCGTGTCACTTTTTTCTGCCCGAAGAATTGCGCCAAGCATTTGAAGCCAAGCCAGTAAAAATTTTGGAGATGGCGGGACTGGAAGGTCTGGGATCGCATCATCCCCAAGCAATCAACCAACTTGCCAAGAATCCCAAACGCTGGAAGGTTTGGCTGAAGACCCATTTCAAAACCTGCACGCATCCAGCGGTCGTCGGCATCAGCGAGCATATCTTGATTGTATGTAGAAAGAACAACGCATGATTCAACAAATTCATTCTCAGGTTACCACTTATCGCGACGCGATTATTGCGTTTCTGCATGACATGGTCGCGATTCCCAGTTTCGATTCAAACATTCGCCAGGTTGCCGCGCGCGTGGAACAGGAATTGCGCGCGCTTGGCTTTTACGATATTCATTATGCGCCGTATGGCGACCTTGTCGCCAAGATTGGCAATGGCAAAAAAATTCTGCTCTACGATTCGCACCTCGATACGGTCGGCGTCGGCGATGAGCGCGAGTGGACGCACGGCGCGTTTAGCGGCGCAATCGAAAATGGCATGATGTACGGACGCGGCACCGTAGACGAAAAAGGCTCGACGCCGCCGATGCTGTACGGATTAAAGATTGCGCACGACCTGGGTCTGCTGGATGAATTCACGGCGTACTATTTTGGCTCGATTGAGGAATGGTGCGAGGGTTTGTCGGCGCAAGTGTTTGCCGAAGAGGAAAAAGTCAGACCCGATTTCGTCGTCATCGGCGAGCCGACGAATTTGCGCGTCGTGCGCGGCCACAAGGGGCGCGTGGAATTGCGTGTGACCGCGAAAGGGCGGAGCGCGCACGGCGCATCACATTGGCTTGGCGATAACGCACTGTATAAAATGCAAACGATCATTCAAAAAATTCCCGAACTGGATGCGCGCCTGCCGACCGATCCCTTCCTGGGTCGCGGCTCGATTGTTGCCACGCATATTGATGTGCGCGCCGGGTCGCTCAATGTTGTGCCGGATCGTTGTTCGATTGTGTTGGATCGCCGTTTGACCGTTGGCGAAACGGCGGAACAGGCGCTGGCGCAAGTGCGCGCGCTGTTGCCCTCGGAAGATTTCGATGTGGAATTTTTGCGCTATACCGCGCCGAGCTATAATGGCTATGTTCGCGAGCACGCGCAAATTTTTCCGACCTGGTTGTTCGACGAAACGCATCCGTTTGTGCGTGCTGCTGTCGAAACATCGCGGCAAATCGGATTAGATACCACGACGGGCAAGTGGAATTTTTCGACGAACGGCGCGTATTGGGCAGGTACAGCCCAGATTGCTTCCGTTGGTTTTGGTCCCGGCGAAGAAAGCGGTGTGCATATCGTGGACGAACATATCCGTGTGGACGATGTGGTGCGCGCAACGGAATGGTACGCGCAGTTGCCGAAATTGCTGAAAGAAAAGTTATTAGCCAGTTAGCGCCAGACCCCCAAGGTTTCTAGAACTCGCGGACCTGTTTTGACATCCGCGTCAATTTTCGTATAATTCCAGTTGTCAGACGACTGCCGTCTGAACTCTGCCGCGGGAATCAAAGGTGATGGTTCGCAAAAGTCCCTCCTTGGCACGCCAAGTGGTGCAAGAAATTCTCAAAGGCATTAACACTGGTAAACTTGCTCGCACCAATGGCTTACTGCCCTCGGAAACTGAATTAGGTCAGCGGTTTCAAGTCAGCCGCGCGACGATCCGTGAGGCGCTGTCTCAACTCGAACATCGCGGCGTCGTCATCCGTCGGCATGGCGTGGGTACTTTTGTCGCGCCGCAACTCCCGCAGATTGATGCGGGGCTGGAAGAACTCGAAAGTTTGGAAACGCTCGCGCAACGCATCGGCTTGAAAACGCGCATGGGCGATCCGATCATTGAAGAACGCGCCGCCACTGAAACCGAAGCCGCGTGTTTGGAAATGTCGGCGGCGACGCCGGTGCTCTCGATTGCGCGTGTGATCATGACCGGCAAGCGCCCGATTGCATACCTGGTGGATGTTGTGCCAACAGCCATCCTGCAACGCAAAAACCTCACCCGCGCGTTTCATGGTTCGGTGCTGGATGTGTTGTTGCGCCGCGAGAACTTGAACCTGAACCATTCGCGCACGGACATTCTGATCGAATCTGCCAGCGCAACCATCGCGCGTAAACTTGACTTGCAACCCGGCGATCCCCTCCACAAACTCGCCGCGCAATTGTACACGCGCGACGGTCAGGTCATTGATTATTCGCAAAGCTATTTTGTTCCCGGCTATTTTCATTTTCACGTCATTCGCCGTGTGGTCAAACAACGTGGCGAGTAAATATCCCAATTCCATCATTGCGAGCCTGGTCGGCGAACCAAGTCCTACACAGAGAGATTGTTTCGCCGCCAACTACGCTCCTCGCAATGACAAATCCAACAGGAGGATGCACCATGCGTAGCTTTATGGGTCGCGACATTCTGTCGCTCAAGGAATTTGAACGGAACGAATTTTTTCGCGTGTTCGAGATTGCGGAGCGGTTGGAACCGATTGCGCGCAATCGCCAGAACAGCGATTTGCTCAAAAACAAGACACTCGTCACCGCGTTCTATCAACCCAGCACGCGCACGCGCCTCGCGCACGAAGCCGCGATGCACCGCCTCGGCGGGCACG
>JBBIUF010000066.1:0-24299 GCA_037440365.1 Chloroflexota bacterium | reverse complement strand
TTCGCCACAACCGGATCAAGCAACGGCGGCGGCAATGTGAGCGCCGCCGCGCTTGGTGCAGACGCGGTTGGCGTTACCGCGTGAAACTCTACATTCGGTTCATAGAGATGACACGCAACCGACGTTGCGCCCACGCGCCATTCACTTTGCCGCACCGCCGCGCCTGCTTCATCATACGCGATCCCGGCGTCGTCCTGGCACGTCTCGTTTGCAATCTGTCCCAGCCAACCAGTGAACCCAGTCAAACTTTGATCCTTGGCAATTTTCACCGCGCCGCTCAAAATCAGCTTGTCTTGCGCGCGCGTTGCCGCCACATACAACAAGCGATCCGATTCAGCGGCGGCGCGATCGTCCGCGCGTTCTTTGCCCAATTGATAGATCGCGGCAAGCGTATCGTCCTCGTTCTTCAGCGGCAACAACACACCCAGGTCGGAATCAAGCAAGACATTATTTCGATTCGGCGCGTTGTACGTCACATCGCCGATGACGACGATGGGAAATTCGAGCCCCTTGGCCGCATGCACACTCATAATTTGCACCGCGCCTTCAATCGCCGCGCGCGCTTCGCCAATGCGCGATCCGCTGTCGCGCACCCCCGCCACATAGTCAAGAAATTCGCCAACACTGACGATGCCGCTGGCATGCGCGTCCGCCAATAATTTGGCGACATTACGCCCGCCACGCGCACCGCCGACCTGAATCAGCATGGCGCGATAATCCGTCGCATCGAGAAATGCTTTGAGCAAATCGGCAATCGTAATCCGCCCAACTTGCTTATGTAACCGATCCACCAACGCCAACGCACGGATCGCGCGCGCGCCATCATGCCCAGGTAACTGCGCGCCGTGTGTTTGTACCGTGTGCCACAGCGACATATCCTTGTCTCTGATCCCGACGAGCGCGTCCAACCCAGCATCCGACACGGCGCACGCGGGCGAGCGCAATAACCCGGCGAGCGCGAGATCGTTGGTTGGATCAGCAAGCGCATCAAGCGCATTCAACAGATCGCGAATCTCTGGGCGATCATAAAAGCCGCGTCCGGTCACGGTAAGGTACGGCAGGTTCGCGCGCTCCAACGCATCTTCATACGCGGCGAACGACGCGGAACTGCGGCACAGGATCGCCACATCGCCATAATTCAAGTCGCGATAGATTTTTTCATCGCGCACTTGAATCCCGCTGTGCATCAATTCGCCGATGCGTGCCGCAAGCGCGTCCGCCGCGCGCGCGAGTCCGCCATCTTTTTTACTACCAATCGCAAGATGCGCTTCGAGGTGTGGCGCGCTGAATCCTGGGTTTGGTTCCGCGCGATACGGTTTCAACGCGGCAAACGGTTCAACCCAGGGACGCGCATCATCCGCTTGACCCAGGATCGGGCGCAAGAGCGCGTTCAGCCCGGTGATCAATTCCGCGTGTGCGCGATAGGATGTGTCGAGCGTCACTGCCACGCCGCCGCTTTGTTCAATGCGGGCGCGCTCGCTCCGAAACACCGTCACGTCCGCGCCGCGGAAGCGATAGATGGATTGCTTGGCGTCGCCAACGATGAACAATTTGCCCGCGTCGCCGTTGAGCCATTGAATCAAATCGCGTTGGCGCTCGTTCGTATCCTGAAATTCATCCACGAGGATTGCGCGGGCTTCGGCTTGCCAGCGCGCGCGCGCTTCGGCATGGTCGCGCAACAGATCAAGCGCACCTTGTTCAAGGTCGTCAAAATCCAGCGCGTTGTCTTCGCGCTTGGCGGCAACGTAACGCGCACGCGCAAACGCAAACAACGTGTGCAGACCCGGCATCGCGCGCGCCAAGGCGTCATCCTGTGACGACCACGCGGCAGTCAACACCGCCGACTGCGCTTTCCAGGTCGTTTGCAAAATCTTGAGCGCATCCTTGACCAGAGCAAGCGTTTCTTGATCGCCCCAGACGGCTTGCTTGCCACCCGTACATTTGATCGCGCTGAGCGCGGACAAGGCCGCAAGACGTTCGCGCCACGCGCCCACGTGATCAATGGCCGCTAACACCTTCGCGCGCTGAACCGCGATCAGATCAGTCGCGTCGGTTGGCGCGTGCGCGTGCAATGTAGCAACCGCCGCGCACCATTCGGCGTTTGCCATCAACGCATCGAAAATTTCTTGCTGGCGTTTTGCGAGCGCGTTCTGCCAATGCGCGATCACATCGGCAGGCAGGCGCGCGAACCCAACCGTCGCATCAAGCGGACGATGCATCAGAGCGTCGAGCGTCGCGCGCAATTCGTTTTCGCCGAGGAGACTATAGAGCGGCACGATTGCCGCATCGTTCGCCGCAAACGCCAACGCTTCATCCAGCGCTTGCATGATCGCAACATTGGCTTGCGCTTCGTCCCACAAATCAAAACGCGGATCAACCTGGGCTTCGGCGGGATGCGCGCGCAAAATTTCTGCGCATAAACCGTGAATCGTGTCAATGCGCGCGGCATCGAGCAAACTATACGCCGCTTGCCAGCGTGCGTGTTCCGCCGCGTCGAGATCGGCGCGTTCGAGATAGGCGCGCATTTCGGCGCGCACGCGATTCCGCATTTCGCGCGCCGCTTTTTTCGTAAATGTGATTGCGATGATCGAACGCAGTGGCACGCCGCTTGCCAGCAACGCGAGATAACGCGCGACGAGCGTGCGCGTCTTGCCCGCACCCGCGCCTGCCGTCACAACGAAATCGCACTGCGCGTCCACGCGAATCGCGGGGCGTTGCTCCGCGCTCGGCTTCATTTGTTCAACGATGGGAAATAAATGCGAGTCAGACATTGAATCAGTATCCTGCACGCGGAGTATAGTGCCAACAAAACGCGGCGGCGGGACAATACGCGGGACAGCCGCCATCGGGCGGCGCAGGCACAAACTGAGCGGCGCGCGCGCCATGCACGGCATCCAACGTTTTTTCGATGACGATGCGCAAAGCAACGTCCGCGCCGCCTTTGAATCCTTGCAATGAAAATTTGCTCGGTTCGGCGTGTTCGACATGCCAATAAAATCCGTCGGCGATACGACCCAGGTTCAGCGCATCGCGCGCGGCAAGCGCATACAACGGAATTTGCAATTTCTTGCCGCTGACAATATCCGCCGCCGTAAAGCTACTCGGTCCGCCGGTCTTGTAATCCAGGATACGAATTTTGCCATCGCGCGCACGATCCACGCGATCAATCGCGCCGCGCAACCGCACCGTCTCACTGCCATCGCGGATCGGCGCATTCGCAAAGCGCACTTCAAACTCGAGCGGCACATAATCTTCGGCGCAAACGCATAACGCTTCAAGCGACGCGCGCACATGCTCGATCATTTCCAGGCGCGTCTGTTGCCACCATCGTGTCGCGCGAAATCCTTCGCGCGCGGGCGCATCGTCCAGGATGGGCGGCGCAACGCGGTTGAGTGCGGCAACCAATTCCGCCGCATCGTTGCGCGCGTTGGGCGGCACCGCTTCATACACTGCTTTGAAAATGCGATGATAGAGATTGCCTTTTTGCCGCACATCCAGACCTTCGGTCGGTTCAACGCGCGGTTCCAGCCGCAAGACATTTTGCGTGAAAAAGAAAAACGGACAGGCGCGATAATTTTCCAGGCGGCTGGCGCTCCAAGTATATGCGGGCGCAAAGCGGCGCGCGAATTCAGCGGCACGCGCACCCAGGTTGCCATCGTATTCATTTGGCGCACTGGCAGTGCGCGCGCGGACAACCTGGGTCGCGGCGCGCAGAGCATCCCACCGCGCCGAGTTATGCTGTTGCATCCATTCGCGCGCTGGCACATCCGCCCGCGCGCTGAGCGCTTCGATCCATTCACTCCAGGACGCCGCGTGATCCGCTTGCCACGCGGTTTCATTCGTCGGCGCAACATTCAACAAACGCCGCACCTGCTCCCAAAACGGCGAGGCTTGCCAGGGCGCGCCGTTATCCGCAAGCCGCGGGCGCGTGAGCAACAAACCTTCGCGCGGGCGGGTGATCGTCTCGTAGAAAAATTCCGACTCGGCACTCGTCACTGAATCTTCGAGCGCAAAATTAAATTGCGCGCGCAGGCGTTGGCGATCCGCGTCGCGCAAGAATGGATCTTCGCCGAGCGTCGCCGGAAATTCGCCTTCCGCCAAACCCAGGACAGCAATCGCGCGCAAGCCAACCCCGCGCGCTTGGATCACATCGGCAACCAAAATTTCGTCACGGCTGGGATCTAGCGGCGGACGATAGGTCGCGGCGTCAAGCGCGCCGGTGAGATCGGTATAGAAACGCACCAGGTCAATCGCTTCATCGGCTTGCACCGCTTCTTCCGCCCACACCAAACCGCGCAACACATCCTTGAGCGATTGCAACGCGGCAACGTCCAGCGCGGCAATTGCCGGATCACCTGCGCGCGCGCATGCAACGATATTCAACGCCATCGGTTCGTCGCGCGCGCCATACTCTTGTGACGCGGTAGGATCAGGCCCGATGAACGCTTCCAGCCAGCCCACAAATTCGCGAAACGTTCTCGCGCCAGACGGCGGCATGAGCCGTTGCACAAAGCGCTGAAATTTTTCGTTGAGCGCGCGCGCTTGCTCGCCGGTGGGAACGTTCGACGGCAAAGGTTGCTCATCGTCCTGGTTTTCTGCCGCGCGCGCGCTCAACGCGGCAAACGTTTCGTCCCACTGCGCGCGTCCGCCGATCACGCGCCCCCAGCGCGCCAGCATGTCAAGCGCCTCTGCGTCACCTGGTTCGATGCCAATCGGTTGCGGCGCATCGTCGGCTGGCAAGGCGCGCCAATCGAAATAGGGCGAGCGCCATGCTTCGATCACGAGGCGGCGGGGCAAAGCCAGAACGCGATCCGTATGCGGCAACATCATCCGCACCAAATCGATCAACGCGGCAATGGCGGGATTTGAGCGCAAGGGCATGCCATCCACCAACCGAATCGGCAAACCGAACTCGGCGGCGGTTTGCAAAATGAATGGACGATACGGCAGGATAGCGCGCGCGAGCAAGGCAACCTCATGCGAACCCAGGTGATCGTGAACGATCCGTTGCTTGAGCCAACGCATCGCCGCGCGCACTTCGCCCGCACGATCGGGCATTTCGATCAATTCCACGCCGGTCGCATCTGCGCGCTTGGGCGCGTGACTCACGAACAAGTTGGCTTGCAGGTATGCGAGCGCTGGCACAGCCGAGGTTTGGCGCGCGGGCAATGGCTCGGCAACAATGCCCAGATTTTTTTCGAGCGTAGCGCGCGTTTGGTTGAACCGTTGATGCACGGACCGCGGCGTGCCATCGGTGCCGGTCAGCGTGATGAGCGTTTCATCCGCGCGGTGCGCCAAAACGTCCAGCAACGCCAATTGCGCCTGCGTGAAATTATCAAAGCCATCCACGATCAAGAGCGACCAATCGCGCGCTACCTGGGGCGCGCGTTGCGTCAACGCGCCAATGGCAAGCCAGCCAAGTCCAGCCAGGTCAGCCCAGTTTTTTTCATGCAAACGGATTTGATACGCCGTATAAATCTGCGCGAGTTCCGCCAAACGCAACGGTTCGCCCACCGCGCGCGCGAATTCATCCGGCGCAATGCGCGCGGCTTTGAGTTCGCCGATCAAATTTTGCAAGGCTTGAATAAACCCAGGTCGAGCTTTGAGCGGCGCGTAATGCACCAACGGCAAGCCGTCCACAAGCGCGCGGAGCAAACGATATTGCACCGGGTCGCTCAACTCGGTGTAAGATTCACCGGCGGCATCCAGGCATTCGGTTTGCAAGCGATTAAACGTCAGCACCCGCACGCCGAGTGCGCCGCCCGTTTCCGCGAGCCGTCGTTTCCACGCGCGCGCTTGCGTCCCGGTTGGCACAACCACCCGCGGCGTTGCCTGCAATTTTATTGCGGCATCGCGCGCACGCGCCAGGACGAACGCCGTTTTGCCCGCACCAGCCGGCGCATAATATAAATGAATCGGCATGAATCATTTCCCTTCCTGTCTTTGAGTATATCCGGGATGACACCCAATTGCAAAAAATCTGCGGCGGGGCAATTCATCCAGCGAGCCAACGCCCAATCCTCCAGCAATCGGAAAGAAAAAACCAGGTCTCTTGATGAGACCTGGTTTCGATTTATTTCGCGCGCGGCAAGGTAAACTGAATCGTCGTGCCGCGCCCCACCGCGCTTTCAACCGGCGCGAGTGTGCCGCCGTGCGCTTCAACAATCGCTTTGACAATGGCGAGTCCCAAGCCACTGCCGCCACTCGCGCGCGTGCGCGCCTTGTCCACGCGATAGAAACGCTCAAAGATGTGCCCCTGCGCCGGTTCCGCAATGCCGCTTCCATTGTCCACCACTGCCACACGCAACGCGCGCTCCAAACCTTGGATGCGAATCACAATTGCGCCAGTATGCCCATCCGTTGCCTGAATGGCATTGCCCAGAAGATTGTACACGACCTGCTTGAGTTGATCGGCATCGCCAACACACGTTGTGTCGCCTTGCGCTTCGAGCGCGAGTTGACGTTCTTGAGCCAGCGATCGCAAATTGTCCATCACGTCGCGTCCCAGCACCGCCAGGTCAACCGATTGCAAATTCAACGGGCGACGCGCGTCTAACCGGGTCAAGGTCAACAAATCGGTGACGAGGCGCGTGAGCCGTTGCACTTCGCGGCGCATCCCATGCAACACGCGGCGCGTCATCGTCGGATCGCCTTCCGGCGCAAGCAGTAACACTTCCAGCGAGCCGCTGATCGCAGTGAGCGGCGTGCGGAGTTCGTGTGACGCATCCGCGACAAATTGGCGTTGCGTGACAAACGCATCGTCCAAGCGCGCGACCATTTCGTCGAACGCTTCCGCCAGTTGTCCCGTTTCGTCACGATGCTGGGGCAGGTTGACGCGCTGACTGAGATCGCCTACCGCAATGCGGCGACAGACATTGACCATCACGCGCAAGGGCGCAAGCGCGGTTTGCGTCAGCCACAAACCGCCCGCAATCGCGAGCATCAATGCCAATGTCACACCGATGCCAATCAGTGTGCGTTGCCGCGCCAACACTTGATCGACAAAATCGAGTGGCGCGCTCATTTGAAGCACGCCGTAAATATCCGAATCGGCTTGGGGAAAATGAATCGGCACAAGCACAGCCAAGGTATCTTTGCCGTCCACCGATTGGATCAAAGTCACCGATGCGCCTTGCCACGCGCGCGCGAGCGTGGCGGCGTCTGGATTCGGCAAGTTGCTTGGGTCTGAGGCGGCGCGCGCATTCGCAATCCGCACGCCAGTTTTATCCAGCACCACCGCGGTCGTATCTTGCCACGTGAGATCGCGCGATAACGCCTCCGCCACGCCATTAAAACGCGACGCAAACGCCGCCGTACCGGTGAGCACATCGCGGGCATCCGGAGGTTGCGGCAAAGGCAAATCGCGCGGACGCGGCGGCGCCATGTGGCTAATGCCGCTATTAGCCAGCGCCTGCAACCGTTCGGCGGTTGTGGTGATGATAAATTCGCGCGTGTCAAAATACAAAAACGAACCCAGGGCAACGAGAATAATCAGTAACAAACCAACATACAAAATCGTCAGCCGAAAACTTAGCGGCAGATCATTCCAACGCGTGCGCATCAATCCTCCCGCCACACATAGCCAACGCCATGCACCGTCCGCAACAAACGCGGCGGGCGGTCGCCTAATTTTTCGCGCAAGTGGCTGATATGCACATCCACCAAACTGGTGTCACCCACATAGTCATACCCCCACACGCGATCCAGGATCACATCGCGGCGAAACACTTGGCGGGGATGCGCCATGAAGAATTCGAGCAATTCAAATTCTTTCGCCGTCAACGCAATCGGCTGATCAGCGCGCGCCACCGTGCGTGCTTCGCGGTCGAGTGTGACATCGGCAGTCTGCAACAGGGTTTGCGCGGTCACGACGCCGCGCCGCCGCAAGATCGCGCGTACGCGCGCCAAGAGTTCCGCGAAACTAAACGGCTTGGTCAGGTAATCATCCGCGCCGAGATCAAGCCCCGCAACGCGATCGGCCACTTCATCGCGCGCGGTCAACATCAGAATCGGCACATTGTTGTTTACGCGAATCCGTTTGCAAATTTCAAAACCATCCAAGCCCGGAAGCATCACATCCAAGATGACGAGATCAAATGGTTCTTGGCGCAAGTGCTCCAGCGCGGCGCGACCATCCATCACGGCGTCCACCTGGTAGCCTTCATAACCCAAGCCCACGCGTAAAAATTCTACGATATTCGGTTCGTCGTCCACTGCTAAAATGCGCAGGGGCCCTGCCGCTACCGGGACTGTTTGTGGCTCGGTCATGCCGCCACCTCCATCGGATAGAGATTCCAGGTTTCTTGCGGAAACCTGGAATCTCGCGTGCGTTTATTTACCTGTAACCGTGCCGCTCGTCCACGTCAGCATGCGTTCGTTTTCATACGTGAACTTGACAGGCACCTGGTCGGTCACATTCTTGAGCACCTGGCGCACGTTCGACCCGTCAGGGTTGGTAACAAAGAATTCCCATTTGCCATTGCGATCCGAGAGGAACATGATTTGTTTGCCGTCCGGCGACCAAGTGGGCGCGACGTTATGCACCGCGATATTGAACAGGTAATACACCACGGGATCAAAGGTCGTGACGCCCGCGCCAACGCCGCCATAGATGCTGACCTGGCTCACTTCCCAACGATCCGCCGCCGGTTGTGCATAAGCGATTGTTTTGCCATCGGGGCTCAATTCTGCATCCTGAATTTGCGGCATGTGCAAAATTGGACGCGCAAAGCCCGCGGCAGAATCCCAATAGGAACCCGAAGGTCCCATGATGAGCGACGCAGGACCGCCGAGAATACTTGTCTGCATAATGCCCACATTGGGATCGGCGTATACGATGGTCGTGCTATCTTGCGCCCAGCTTGGCGTAAAGCACAACTGAGAACATTGCGGCTCGGTCAGTTTGCCGGTTGCCACTTCGACCAGACCCAGTTTCCAAATAATGTTGCGATCATCCTTGGTCTTGTCTTGCGCAAATACGACATACTTGCCATCGGGACTGAAGCGAGGCCAACGCACGCGCGGTGCGGTAAAGATGATCTGCTCGTTCGAGCCATCGGCATTGGCGATGTACACGCCTGGCGCCGAATTGTCCCAGCGCGCAAACGTAATCTTTTTGCCATCCGCCGACCAGGAGGGATCAATGCCGCGCGAGATACGCGTCAAATTAGAGCCATCGCCATTGACCGCATAAATTTCGCCGCCCGTCGCGGTCTCGAATAGAATTTTGCCTTGCACCGTCGTCGTCGGGACGGGCGTTACGCTAAACGGGATATTCAACGTCGGCGAGGGGACCGCGGTAGGCACTGGATACAAGGTCACCGCATCGCCCGTCACTGTCATACGGAACGCAATCGCGCTCGCTCCGTTGTTCGTGACGGCGACAAAATATCTGCCAGACAGGTTGAACGCGCCCGACCAATATAAATCGTGGATCACGAGATCGTTCGAGGTATCGGTGTATGGCGTGCCGCGCCCAATCGGAGCAGTGGATGCATCGCGCAACCAATCCGTCGCCTGGGTCGGCGTGAACAAGCCAAATTGTAAATTCTTGTTGCCATTTGCGTCAATCGTGATATTGATCTTGGAGCCGGTGCTTGAACTCGGTCGCGGCGCGCGACCAAAAAAGCCGCCGCTGGAACCATCCAGCGCATAGTCGAAATAAAACCACAAGGTCGTGTTGGGCGCAATCGTTTGCGAATCCGTCGGCACCATCAACGGATCATTCGGACTCGCGCCCGTTGGTCCAGCGGCAAGCACTGCCGACGCGGCTGACATTGCAAGCAATAGCACAAACCCAACCGTCACCCATTTGAACAATTTTGACACTTGCATACGAGCCTCCTTTATTGAAATAAACAACTGACACGCGATCCATTCAATTATTTTTATTCATAGCGCAACGCATCAATTGGATGCAAACCAGCCGCGCGATTGGCGGGGTAGCTACCAAAGAACAAGCCCACCGCCGCCGAGAACAAGACCGCCAAGATCACCGAGTCCGGCGCGACGACTGTCGTGAGCGTGGTCGAGCCAATGCTCATTCCCGAAATCACTTGCGCGATCAATGCTCCGCACAACACGCCTATTATACCACCAGCGAGACTTTGGATCATCGCTTCGGTCAAAAATTGGCTGAGGATGTCCCACCGCCGAGCGCCAACGGCTTTGCGAATCCCAATCTCGCGTGTGCGTTCAGTCACCGAAACGAGCATGATATTCATAATGCCGATGCCGCCCACAATCAACGAAATCGCCGCGATGCCGCCAAGAAAGATCGTCAACGTGCCAGTGACCTGGGTCGCCGTATTCAAAATATCTTGCTGGCTCGTGATATTAAAATCGTCGGTGGTGACATGATGCCGTTCACGCAACACATCGCTGATTTCCTGCACGACCGTATCCTGCATTGCATAATCGGTGATCTTGATGTTAATCACCGAGACGCTATTGCCGCCGCGAAATTGTCCACCGCGTGCCAAGCGCGTCATCGCCGTCGTTAGCGGCACATACACCTGGGTATCGGTGTTTGCTATACCCGAGCCGCCCTTTTTTTCCATCACGCCGATGACGCGAAACGTTTGACCATTGATGCGAATGGACTGCCCCACGGGATCGGCGGTATCAAACAAGGTTGTCGCGGTTTCCGAGCCCAGGACAACCACAGCCGAGTTGGCGGTGACATTCGACGCGGACACAAATTCGCCGCTCGCCAATTTGGCGTTCATAACGTCCAGGTATTCCGGCGTAATCCCCAGCACCCGCGAATTTGTATTGTTTCCAAGATACACCAATTGCCCAAAACTTTCCACTTGGGGCGCAACGCCCACAATATACGGCAAGCCCTCCAACGCCGCGCCATCTTCTTTGGTCAGCGTGGTGGACGATCCTTCCGCCGTGCGCACGCCGCCCGATTGCGTCGCGCCTGCGCGCACGTAAAGTAAATTCGTGCCGATACTCGTGATCTGATCGGTGATGGCGCTTTGTGCGCCGCGTCCGATGGACAGCATCGCGACGACTGCCATCACGCCGATAATGATTCCCAGCATCGTCAACCCAGCGCGCAATTTATTGGCGCTAATACTATGCAACGCGATCCGCAAGCTAGGTAAAAATGTGATCCGCATGATTAATTCTCCACGACTTGGCCATCACGCATCCGGATCACCCGTTGCGCCTGCGCGGCAATCAACGGATCATGCGTGACGAGAATTACCGTCAAACCCTTGTCGGTGTTTAATTTCTTAAAAATGCCCATAATCTCCGCACCGGACTTGCTATCCAAGTTGCCGGTCGGTTCGTCCGCCATGATGATACTGGGATTGGTCACCAACGCGCGCGCAATCGCCACGCGCTGTTGCTGTCCACCGGACAATTCATTCGGGCGATGATGCACGCGCTCGCCCAAGCCAACCGACTGCAAGGCTTCTAACGCGCGTTGTTGGCGATTTGCCGCGCCGGCGTAGACGAGCGGCAATTCCACCTGATCCATCGCCGACGTGCGCGGCAACAAGTTGAACTGTTGGAACACAAAACCGATCTTGCGATTACGAATCCCAGCTTGCTCGTCGTCCGCCATTTGCGACACGTCCACGCCGTCGAGAAAATACGAACCGCTGGTCGGCGTATCCAAACAGCCAATGATATTCATCAACGTAGACTTGCCCGATCCGGAGGGTCCGGTAATGGCGACCATCTCGCCCGCTTGAACTTGCAACGAGACACCACCGAGCGCAGGCACATCTACTTCACCCATCCGATAAATTTTTTTAATATCCTTGATTTCAATTACGGCTGACATTTTGCCCCTCTATCTTGAATTCGATTCAATTCCATCTGGACGAGCCGTTGAGATTTTTGCGAACGGCTAGCCCCACGCGCCAACCCACTAGTTTGGTGGCGGTCCGCCGCCGCCGATTCCCAGGATGCCGCCGCCCGCGTTCGTATTGGTGCGCGTGGTCGTTTGGTTAATCAGCACCACCTCGCCCGCTTGCAACCCGCTCGTAATTTCAATCGAGGTATCATTCGACAAACCAGTCGTTACTTTGGTCACCACTAATTGACCTTGCGCTTGCACTGTCACCACTTTTTGATTGCCCTGGGTTTTTACAGCGCGCAATGGAACCAGCAACACATTGTCGTGGCGTTCAACTTCAATCGTCAAGTTAGCCGTCATCCCAGGTTTGATAGAATTATCCGCATCGGTCAAAGCCAGCGTCGTGGTATAGTTGACCACGCCGGACGTGACGGCACCAACCGGACTAATGGCGATTACTTGCGCGTTATACGTTTTGCCCGAGAGGGCATCCATCGTCAATGCCGCGGTTTGGCCAACCTTGATCTTGGCAATATCCACTTCGGCGATGGTAACTTTGACTTGCAATTGCGATAGGTCTACCAGAGTCACCGCAGTGCCGCTAGCGGTATCGCCCACGCCAAAGTTCACCGCCGCGATCGCTCCGTCAAACGGCGCAACCAGCTTGGTGTTATCGAGATTGCGTTGCGCTTGCGTGAGCGCCACCTGAGCATTATCTAGCGTCGCTTGCGCGGACACTAGTTTCGTATCGAGATCCTTTTGCGCTTGCTCGACCGCCGTCTGCGCGTTGGCAAAAGACGCTTGCGCCTGCTTCAACGCGGAATCATTGATCGCCGCCGCCGCAATTTTATAGCTTGCCAATGCCGATTGATACGCAATCGTCGCGGATTGCAACGTGGTTGCTTGCGTCGACATGCCGACATTAGGTTGCCAGGCAACCTGGTCGTAAGCGGCTTGCGCTTGGTGCAACGTAATCGTTGCCGTGTCCAAATTGGCTTTCGCCACGATCAGCGAATTGGGATTCTGCGCGTTCGCCGCCTTTGCCGCGTCCAGACTGGCTTGGGCGCTGGTCAAGTTGGCTTGGGCATCCCGCAAAGCAAATTGCAAGTCCGCTTTGGTCTGATCATAACTCGCTTGCGCGCTCGTCAAACCCACTTGCGCGGTTTTGAGCGACAAGTTGAGATCCGTCGCATCCAGTTCCAGCAATACTTGGTTTTTCTTCACTAGGTCGCCAACCTTGACATTCACTTGGGCAACCCGCCCACTGCTCGTAAACGCCAACGCAACCTGGCTTGGCGCCGAGATATTGCCCGCGGCGCTCACGCTCGCGGCAAGCGTGCCGAGTTGAACTGAGGTCGTCTGCACCTTGACACTAGAGTTCGTCGCGCTCGCGGTGACGCGTTGCCACACAATAAATCCAACGACCGCCAATACGATGACAATAATACTTGGGATAAGCACGTTGCGTTTCATAATTTGTTCTCCTGACAAACGGGTGGTTGTTGAGCCGCTCGCCTCACATGCGCGGGGGTACGCACAACAATTCGGCGGATCGGTTGCGCTAGTCCGGTTGACGGCACTATGCACGTCACAGCAATTGAATTGTCACGCGTTACCGTTTGGGCTAGCAAAGCCAGCAACGCGCGACTCGTTGGCTCAGATACAAGTTTCACAGATACCCTGACTCCTCGACGATCAAGTGAATTGCGAGCGCGCATAACCAGCAGAACGATTGCGGACTTGCTGATTACCCTTGCATTGTAATAAAGTTAGATTAGAATTTTCCAAACGTGGAGTAAAGTTATGCTAATAAAATACGTCGGATCCCCAGCATTTCCATGGGTATGCGTCAAAGTTTTGGATTATTTCCCATCGCGCGCCGTCGTTTGAAAACAACGGCTAAACCAGATGCAAACTCGATCAATCGAATTCGCGCTCAATCGGCTTGAGCCGATTTTTGCCTACGTGAGCCGCCGATTAAAAATCGGCGGCGTTCGCCCAAAAACGTAACGCACATCCCGTTTCCATTACATCCTTGCAATCGCCGATGCGATCCAAGCAAGCCCGCGCCATAAAAAGCGCGCCGCGACGGCAATTTTTGACAAATATCGTTCTACAGGATACTATATGCAATGCATAGGATCATTCGCTGTTCTCGATCAACCAGGACAACACACACGTTGGAACGTTGAACCATAGCAAGCTTGGCTTGCAAAAAATTCATTCCCCAGGAGAAATTCACATGAAACGGATCGTACTGATTGCACTGCTTGCGCTGATCGCACTCGCCGCAAGTGCCTGCGCGCCTGCGCCTACCGCTGTACCACCAACGCAAGCGCCGGCGCCCACTGCCGCGCAACCTCCCGCGCCGACCCCGGTTCCCGCATCCACGGTCGCGCCCACCAAAGCACCCGAACCAACCAAGCCCGTTGAACCAACTAAAGCCCCGGCTCCAACCACGGGGCCAACTGCCGCGCCCACGCCGACCTCCATCCGTGCGTCGCTTGGCACCAACTCGGGCTGTCACCTGATTCTTTCAACGACAACCAGCACCGCCGATTCTGGTTTGCTCGGTTTTATCCTGCCTGACTTTGAAAAGAAATTTAACTGCAAAGTGGACGTCGTCGCCGTGGGCACGGGGCAAGCGATTGCTATCGGTCAAAAAGGCGATGCCGATGCGCTGTTGGTGCATGATCGCCCGAACGAAGACAAATTCGTCGCCGACAAGAACGCACGCGAACGCTTGGATGTGATGTATAACGATTTCATCATCGTGGGTCCCAAAAACGATCCCGCCAAAATCACGGGGATGAAATTGGCCAAGGATGCGTTCAAAGCGATCATGGATACCAAATCCACATTTGCGAGCCGTGGCGACAAGAGCGGCACGAACAGTAAAGAGTTGAGCGTTTGGGCAACGCTCAACGTGACACCGACCAAAGACCTCGCGTGGTATAACGCGCTTGGTCAAGGCATGGGCGATACACTCACATTCTCAAACGAAAAAGGCGCGTATACGTTAACCGATCGCGCGACCTGGCTCGCCCAGCAATCCAAACTAACCGGGCTGGTTGTGCTTGTCGGCGGCACGAATATCAATCAAAACGCCGATAAGGATTTATACAATCCCTATGGCGTGATGGCAGTCAATCCTGACAAGTTCCCCGGCGTCCAGTACGACATGGCAATGAATTTTGTCAAATGGATCACGGGCGTAGAAGAACAAAAAGTCATCAACACCTTTGGCGTGGATAAATTCGGTCAACAATTATTCTTTGCCAGCTCCGCAGAATACCTGAAATCTCTGCCAGCCGCTTCGCCCACCCCAGCCAAGTAATTCTAGCCATTACCACCAAACCAATCGAGCGATCACCATTGCGCCAAGCCCTGTGACTTGTGCAATGGTGATCGCAAAGCAGAGCCTGCTATGTCACAAACAACCCGAATCGGGATTGTCGTTGGAGCACTGGTCGTCATTGCCATTGCCTTGGGTGTGTTTGGCGCACTGTCCCCAAGCCAGATCGCGCAAGCGCCAGCGACCACCCCGCAACCAGGAATGATTCACTTGTACGTTGATGGCACATTCACCGCCAACATCGCGTCCGCCGAAATTCAAAAACTTGCCGTTGGGTCATTTGTAGACAAGGAGCAAAACAAAACTCAGAGCGGGTATTGGTTGCGGGATGTGATTCGCTTGTACGTCAAAGAGAACACATTATCGCCAAGCTCGCAAATTACAGTCACCGGCGTGCGGCAAGGCACAGAAAAAAAGAGTGTGACGCTAACCTGGGCTGAAACACTCGAACCCGCGAACCAGGTGCTGTTCAGCCCGTCGAATGACGGCACATCGGTCAAAATCGCCGCAACGCTGGATCGCCTAGCCACGCGCAATGATTGGGTGCAAGGACTAACCCAGATCGATGTCAAGGTAAAACCGTGAACACTCCAGCCACCCGCAAGCCGTACTGGACAACGTTCGAGTTGATCCTGCTCGCCCTCTTTTCGTCACTCGTCGTCGTAGATAAAATTGTGCTCCATTTGCCACTGGACATCCCAGGTCATTCCGGCATAACCTGGATGGCGATTTTGATCGTCGCGCGCGGACTGGTGCCAAAAACCGGGGCATTGTCACTCGTGGGATTGACGAGCGGCTTGCTCGCCGCGTTCCTAGGACTAGGCGACCTGGGCGCAATCTACACCGTGTTTTCGTATCTCGCTTCGGGCATCGGCGTTGATCTGATTGCACTCTTTTTGGGGGGCGTAGAAAATTTTCTAGCGGCGGGTCTTGCGGGGATTGTCGGAAATGTCGCCAAAATGCTAGCCAAGACCGTGATGGCAGTCATGTTGCAAATCCCAGCGGGATTCGTTGCGCTGGGTTTGCTATACTCGTTCTTGACCAATCTTGTTGCCGGTCTGTTGGGCGGCTTGCTGGGCTGGCTGATCCTGCGCGCGTTGCGGCGCGCGGGTTTCTTTACTTACTTGGCGGAAAAACGTTAACGATAGAAAAAAATCAAACCAATCGCCGCCAACGATCCAATTCCGAGCATCCAATCCACACGGCGCATGACCAATGCGCGGTACGGGCGGCGGTGCGGTGAATCAAAGCCGCGCGTATAGGCGGCTTCGGTAAACGTCCAGGCGCGCTTGACCGTCAATACAATCGCTGGCACGCCCAACGCAACAAGATTATGCAACTGGTCTCCGATTCGTCGGAGACCTTGCATTTCGCGCCATGCGCCGCGCGAACGTTGCGCCTCTAAAATATTCTGCCATTCTTCAACCATGATCGCAATGGATAGAAAAGCCAAGCTCAACGCAAAAGCATACGCATACGGAAATCCAATGCGTTCTAGCGCCAAGCGAAATTCTTCTGGACTGGTTGTCGCGAAAAAAATTGTAAAGGCAGAAACGACGAGCGTAAAGCGCAACGTGATCAAGAGCGCAAAGGCGGGACCGATAGTCCCCCAGTCCAGGACGAGCAAAATAATCAAAATCAAAGCGATGCGCCGAATTTGATACAGCATTTCCGCGCCGAGCCGAACAGCAAACACGCTCGCAATAAAGATGCACCAAAACAGGGCGAGGCGCTCTAACGGAAGCATCACTGACAACGCCACGAGCAAACACAGTACCAGTTTGACCCGCGGGTCAACGTGTCGCAAGGGCGATTCAGGAACCAGGCGAATCAAGCGTTTGTGTTCGCCTCTGCCCCGCCGCAAGGGGTTGAATGGATTCACGTGATCGGCTCCCAAATCCAATCGGGTATATGCAGGTGGATACGTTGCCACAAGGGCGCGTCGCGCAACACAACTTGCGGCGCTCCCTGCGCTATAATTTTGCCGCCATCCAGCACAAGCATTCGCGTCGCGTAATGCGCCGCCCACGCCAAATCATGCGTCGCCACAATCACGAGTCGTCCCGCATCTGCCAGCCCCTGCACAGTTCGTCCCAGCATAAGCCGATGCGCATCATCTTGCCCCAAGGTTGGCTCGTCCAGCAAAACACCATGCCGCGGCTGATGCATCAACACCATCGCCAAACACAGCCGTTTCTTTTCACCTTCACTAAGCAGTAAGGGTGAATGCGATTCGTACCGCGCCAATCCCAAATTGGACAACAGCCACCGATACAATGCATCGTCGGGATGCGTAACGCGAAACAAGATTTCTTCACGCACCGTCGGATTAAATAATTGCAAATCGGGATTCTGATAAACCAGTCCCAGGTCGGGCGACGAACCATCGCTCACGCGAACGACGCCGTCATGGCGTTGCAAACCGCTGAGCGAACGAAGCAAGGTTGTTTTGCCCGAGCCATTCACGCCGACTAACGCGACAATCTGGCCGCTTGCAAAATCGAGCGCGATATGATCTAGCACACAACGTTGACCAAAATGAACCGACAAACTCGCGACCGTCAAATCAAAATCTGATCCGTGGCGCATTGGAGCTAATGTCATCTCATTTCGCGCCAACCCATCGCTCGTACTCGTCAGCGGATACTCGCGAAATGCGCCCGCATCGTGGAAATAATGCGCACGATGCTCACAGACCACCACCGCGCTACCTTGGCGCGCCAACTCGCTCAGGTGATTGACCAAATCACGCGCCGCAGTCGGATCAAGCATCGAGAGCGGTTCATCGAGGACAAGGAGTGGCGTCCGCCGCGCGAGCATTGCCGCAAGCATTACGCGCTGACCCTCGCCGCCGCTCAAGCGGCGCGGATCATGCGTACGATATGGTTGCAGACCAAAGCGATCGAGGCTGGCTTGGATGCGCATTTCAATTTCCGCGCGTGGCAAGCCCAGGTTCTCTAACCCAAACGCGATTTCATCTTCAACCGTAGACGCCAACATTTGCGCCTGGGTGTTTTGTAGCACCATGCCAGCGTGTTCGGACAGTTGCCACAGTGGAGTTGAATCCGTTCGTTGACCATTCACGCACACTTGACCATCGAACTTGCCATTGTAGAGATGCGGAATTAGCCCCACGAGGCATCGCGCGAGCGTGGACTTGCCGCAACCAGAAGCGCCTGTGATCAGCAACCGTTCGCCCGCACTAACCTGAAAAGTCACGTCACGAAAACTCGGTGTCGCTTGATCAGGATATGTGAAAGCGATCGCGCTTGCTTCAAGCGCATCATGGGAAACCGGGAGTACGTTAGTTGCTTCGATAAGATTTAATCCAGTTTGACCGGAACCCAAAGCGCCGGATTATCTGCGGATGGTTGAACAAAAAGAATCGCTTGATGTTCACGGAACGCTGGGCGCAATTTGCCGTTGGTATCCACCATACCTTCGGTCAGCACGCGGCCATCGAGCGCACGAACTTGATCGACATCGTGCGCCAAAATTGTTGGAATGGATTGCACACCTTCAATCTCGCGCGAGCGGCCAACCAATACAAACCGACCATCTGCGCCGGTCGTAGCCAGCCCAACGCCCGCCAACGCGCCGATCACGCCGTCTTGTGTGCCGCCCAAGCCGCGCAAAATACAACCGCACTGCGCGGCAATTTCCCACGCTTGAGTTTGAGTGACAACCTGAATTTTCGCGCGTTGTCCAAACGCGACGATTTCAGCAGGCACATCACGCGCGATGCACAAGCCCGGATCACTACCCGCTTGAAAATCCGCAAGCATGAGGGTGGCAACTTGATCCGCGAGCGTGTTCAGGTCTACCGCATCATCGGTTTGCACATGAATTGTCGCGCTACTGTTATGCGAGGTGTACGGAATACGCGGGTCTACTAGAAATTGATGCCGCGTGACGCCCCGCACTTGAAATTTTTCCGCCAACGTCGCCGCGACCGCGCGCGCCAAGCGCCCGGTCCCCCGCGATGTTTTATTGTCGGTGTCGTCCATGCCAATGTAAATCACAACCCACCTCTCTACCGCAACCATAAATTTTAGAATCGTGATCGCGGCCTAGTATAGCGTTGCGATCCGCGCTTGTCAAAACCGCGAGTAGCCACGCTCCAGCGCGGCGCGCCGGTCGCATCAGCGCTCAAGCGCAGAGATGATTTGACAAAAGCCTCGCCCTCGCTATAATGTTTCCAATATGGAAATATTCCACAATGGAATCAGCGATGCGTAAAACAACCACTACGCTCGACCAACGCCAGATGGCCGAGACCCTTCAGTATTTACTACGTTTGCAAGCCAAGTTAAAAAACGCGCCCCCCAAAGAGTTGACGGATGCCCTGAAACGCATCCACAAGTCGCGGGCGATTGGCGAACTAGCCGATTCATCCTTTCCCATGCTGTTTTTCTTTCGCATTAGCGTGCCGCTGTATGGTCGCCAAGATCCCATGACGATGGGTGAATTAAGCAAGCTGATAAACACACCCATTAGCAGTGCGACGCGCATGGTGGATTGGCTGGTCCAGTATGGCTATGCCGAGCGTTCGTCTGATCCCTTGGATCGCCGCGTCGTGCGCGTGGGGTTAACTCAAACCGGGCGTGAACTATACGGAGCGCTCACCGCCATGGTCAGCCGTCGCATTGAAAAAATCACCAACCGTTTGACCAGCGCCGAGCGCAAACAGTTTGCGACACTCTTGGCGCGCATCGTCGAAATTATCGAGACTGAAGAATAGACAGACGTTGGCGAATCTGCGTCTAAAAAATACCCCTGGAAGGAGAACGTCATGTTCAACAAATTTGGAATTCGGCTGGCTGGGTTTGCCCTTGTTGGCATCATCGCCATCGGGGCCCTAGTCCTAGCATTGAATCGCCCGACCGCCGCGAGAGCGAATAGCGAACCCACCACCACCCCACTCGTCATAAGCCAAGCCATCGCCACAGCTACGCCCGCGCCAACGGGTGCGCCCACGGCGGCGAGTATCAAACCAGCCAATACGATCAAAACCACCGGCACGTTGCAATCTGCGAGCCAAGCCGCGCTGGCATTCCAGGTCGCGGGGCGCGTCAAAGATCTCAAAGTTAAAGAAGGCGATGCGGTTAAAGCGGGAACCTTGCTCGCCGCGCTGGATACCAGTGTGCTCGAATATCAGATCGCACAAGCGCAAGCCGGGTTGGATCTCGCGAAAGCCAATTTCGACCGTGTGAAAGCTGGACCAACTGTAGACGATGTGGCAATTGCCAAATCGAATTTGGATCGCGCCAAAGCCGCGCTGGATCAGGCACAAGCCACATTCGACCGCGCGGGTGGCGACAGCAATCCCTATATCGGCATGTTGCCGCAATCGCTGGCGTTGCAACAAGCGTATGGCGCATATCAAGCCGCCATCGCACAATACAACTTGACCGTGAAACGCCCAACGGATACCGATCTCAAAACCGCGCAGGCGCAACTCGCGCAAGCCCAAGCCACGTATGATCTCACTAAACAAAATCTGATCAACGCGATCATCGTCGCGCCGTTTGATGGAACGATTTTGACCATCAATCCCAAAGTTGGCGAATCCGTTTCAACGGGTGTGCCGGCGATCATCCTCGCTGATTTGACCCACATGCAGGCACTGGTGAACGTGGATGAAAACACACTCGCGTCTATTCGCGTGGGACAAAAAGCGAACCTCACCCTCGATGCGCTCGGCGGCAAAACGTTGACGGGCGCAGTTCGCAAGATCGGCTTGCTGGGTTCGGCAACCGCGGGCGTCGTCAGCGTGCCCGTCACCCTTGACCTTGATGCAACCACCCCGCTCATTTATCCTGGCTTGAGCGCGATGATTGAATTTCAAACCGCCCCCTAAGTCTGTGCGCCACACAAGGATATTCTCATGAACATTGCCAATCTCTCAATTCGTCAACCCGTCCTCATTACGATGTTAATGGCGGCGATCATCGTTGTTGGGTTGATCGGCTATACCAAACTGCCCGTTGACTTGATGCCGAATATCAATGCGCCCTATGTCGCCGTCACGACGATCTATCCGGGCGCTAGTCCAGATGAAGTCCAGCGCGATATTTCCCAGCCGCTCGAAGAAGCGCTGGGTTCATTGAATGGCGTCAAGAATGTCACGTCAACTTCCGGCGAAAATGTGTCGCAGATTCTCGTCGAATTTAATTTAGGAATTGTGGCGCAACAAGCGGCGCAAGATGTGCGCGAAAAAGTTGCCGCTGTGGTCGGCGGATTTCCCAGCGGCACCCAAGACCCCGTGATTCAGCGCTACGACCCTTCGCAAGCGCCCATTCTCACGTTCGCCGTCGTCGACCAGACCGGTCAGATGGCGTCGGATGAATTGCGCCGCTTTGTGGACAATAGCGTCAAGCCCCGTTTGGATCGCCTGGACGGCGTTGCCGATGTGAATATCACTGGCGGCTTGGTGCGCCAAATTAATATCAACCTCAACTTGGACGAATTGCGCGTGCGCCGCATCGCGCCACAACAAGTAGTTAGCGCAATCCAAACCGAAAACCTGAATCTGCCCGGCGGCACAATCACCGATAACGGCAAAAATGTCGTCGTGCGCACACCCGGCAATTTCCAGAGCGTCGGCGAAATCGGCGACATTGTGATCGCCAACCCACGCGGCGTGCCAACGTATCTCAAAGACGTGGCTACCGTCACAGATGGCTTTAGCGATATTGATACGTATAGTCGGCTCAATGGCAAAGATACCATCGCCGTTTCAATTGTCAAACAGTCCGGGACCAATACGGTGACCATTGCGGACACGGTCAAAGGCGAACTCGACCGAATGCGCAAGGATTATCCCAACCTGAGTTTGACGCTTGCGAGCGATCAATCCGACTTTATCAAAAAATCCACCGAAGATTCAATCACCGATCTGATTCTGGGTGGCGTCTTTGCCTCGCTCGTCGTGCTCTTCTTCTTCCGCGACTTACGCAACACCTTGATCACCGTAGCGGGTTTGCCGATCATTATGATCGGCACGTTTGCCGTGATGAATGTGCTGGGGATCGGGCTGAACATCATCACCCTGCTCGCGTTATCACTCGCCGTGGGTTTGGTCATTGACGATGCCATCGTCGTCCGCGAAAATATCTTTCGGCACATGGAGCGCGGTGAAACGCCCAAAGAAGCGGCGCAGAACGGCACGAACGAGGTTTCGCTTGCCGTGCTTGCCATGACGCTCACCGTTTTGTCGGTGTTTTTGCCCGTGGCGTTTGCCAGCGGCATCATCGGTATTATCTTCCGCGAGTTTGGTTTGACGATTGCGGTAGCGGTCGCCATTTCCTTGTTTGAAGCATTCACACTCGCGCCAATGTTGTCGGCATATTTTTTCAAGCAACGCACCGCCAAACCCGGTCACGAACATACCGAAGCGGCAGGCAACCTGGGCTGGCTCGACCGAAACTATCGGCGTTTGTTGGCGTGGGCATTGGGACATCAAAAAACCAGCGCGCTCATCGGACTGCTCATCTTTGTGTCCATCTTTGGTCTTGCCAAGTTTGTGGATGTCGCCTTTTTGCCAAACATTGACAATGGTAATTTTACCGCGAGTCTGCAAATGCCGCCTGGCACACCGCTCGCACAAACCAACGCACTCGCGCAACAAATTGAACAAGGACTGAAACAAGTCCCGGAGGTGCAAGACGTTTTCGCCACCGTGGGCGGCTCTGGCACACCAGAAAAAGCATCGTTTACAATCAAGATGACCAGTAGCGGCCTGCTTGGCAAAACCGAGATTGAAGTGCGTCGTCGCTTTGCCAACGTGTCAGGCTTGGCATTCAGCTTTGCGGGCATGACCGCCGGCGGCGGCTCTGGCCTCCTGGGTCGTCCGATTCAACTCAACGTGAATGGCACTGGCTCGCTGGAAGATTTGGACAAGGTCTCGCAGGATGTGCTAACAGCCATCGCCACTGTGCCGGGCTTGGTTGACCTGGAGCGGAGTTACCAACCGGGCAAGCCCGAAATGCACATCGTCGTGGACCGTCAGCGCGCGGCGCGCGTGGGTCTCAGCACCGCGGCAGTCGGCTCAACCGTGCGCACGTTGCTCAACGGTCAAACCGCATCGCGCTACCGCGAGCCAGGTCGCGAAGCCGACATTGTGGTGCGCTTGCGTCCTGACGATCGCTCGCGGCTGAACGATATTCTCACCTTGTCTATTCCATCCAGCACCGGGCAAATAGTGCCATTGCAAAACGTCGCCAGTTTTTCGCCCAGCACTGGTCCCACCACGATTCGCCGCGTGAATCGTCAACCGCAAATTGCGATTGGCGCAAATTATGTGGGACGCACCCAAACCGCCATCACGAACGATGTGCGCGCGCGGTTAGCCAAAGTGCAATTGCCGCCGGGGGTAACCGTTGATTTTGGCGGACAGACAACACTCCTCAATGATTCGTTCAGTTCACTATTGTTCTCCATGATCCTGTCCGTTGTCTTTGTGTATATGGTCTTGGCATCGCAATTTGGATCGTTCACGCAACCGTTCGTCCTGATGTTGGCACTGCCCTTGTCCTTTGTCGGCGCATTCCTGGCGTTGGTCATGGTTCACTTTTCGTTTGACATGACCGCGATGATCGGCATGATTCTCTTGATGGGCTTGGTCACTAAAAATTCGATCTTGCTGGTGGACTTTGCCAACAATCTCCGTAAGCAAGGGATGAGTCGCGAGCAAGCCTTGCTCACGGCGGGACCAATTCGGTTGCGCCCGATCTTGATGACAACGCTATCGCTGATCCTGGGCATGTTGCCAGTTGCGCTTGGGCTTGGCGCGGGCGGCAGTTTCCGCGCACCGATGGCGGTCGCGGTCATTGGCGGCTTGATCACCTCCACCTTGTTGACGCTGGTGCTGGTACCGGTCGCCTATAGTCTGCTCGATCGTTTCCTGGAACGATTCAAACGCGCGCCTGCAAAACAACCCCAACCCGCACCCGCGCCAACATCGGAATAAATCAAGCTTGCTCAAACGCGCATTGCACCATTGCGGTTAATCAACGCCGTCGGCAAACAAAAATCGGCGCGATCAAATTTGATCGCGCCGATTTTTGTTTGAATGAGCCGCCAGGGATTTGAACCCTGAACCTAATGATTAAGAGTCATTTGCTCTGC
>JBBIUF010000065.1:22868-24581 GCA_037440365.1 Chloroflexota bacterium | reverse complement strand
GGTCGCGTGGGCGTACATCCGCGCGCTCGAACGCCGCGCGGCGGAAGGCAAGCCGGTGGATCGCATTGCGTCGGTCGCAAGTTTCTTTGTCAGCCGGATTGACACGCTCGGCGACAAGTTGCTGTCCGACAAGATCAAGGCGACGACCGACGCCGCGCATCGCGCCAAGCTCGAAGCGTTGCAAGGCAAGGCGGCAATTGCCAACGCGAAAATGGCGTATAAATTATTTGGCGAAATTTTTAGCGGCGAACGCTTTGCCGCGCTCAAGCGTCAAGGCGCGCGCGTGCAACGGCCGCTTTGGGCAAGCACCAGCACCAAGAATCCCAATTATCGCGACACGTTGTACGTGGACACGCTGATCGGACCCGACACGGTGAATACTCTGCCGCCGGAAACGATTGACGCCTTTCGCGATCACGGCAAGCCGTACCCTGCGCTCGCCGAAGGCATGGACGAGGCGCAAGCAATGCTGGCGGATCTCGCGCTTGTCGGGATTTCGCTCGATGCGATCACGCAACAGGTGTTGGATGAAGGCGTGGTCAAGTTCGACCAAGCGTTTGATCAACTGCTGGCGAGCATCCAAACGAAAATTGTCGCGCGCGTGAATACGCGTACGCGCGCCGCGCTCGGCGACGCATTGTCTGACATTAGCGAAAAACTTGCGGCGGCGGAACAAAACGGTGTGGCTAATCGCGTCTGGCAAAAACAAGCGACGCTGTGGAAAACGGAACCCGCGCACGTTGCCGAAATTTCAATCCGCCTTGGTTGGCTCGACGTGATCGGCAAGATGCAAATGCGCGTTGCCGAATTGGAGGCGTTTGGCAAGGAAATCAAAAAAGCGGGATATACAGCCGTGGTGTTGTGCGGTATGGGCGGTAGTTCACTCTGCGTCGAGGTGATGCGCGACACGTTCGGTTCGGCGCGCGGCTATCCGCCAATGTTCATCCTTGACACAACCGACCCAGCCACCGTGCGCGCGCTTGAACGCAAGTTGAATCTCAAGCGAACCTTGTTTATCATCGCCAGCAAATCCGGCGGCACTACCGAAACACTGGCCCATTACAAATACTTTGCGGCGAAAACTCCCGCACAAAATTTTGTCGCGATCACCGACCCAGGTTCAGGTTTGGAAAAACTGGCGGGCGAAAAACAATTTCGCCGGGTGTTCCAAAATCCATCCGATATTGGCGGGCGCTATTCCGCGCTCTCGCTCTTTGGCTTGGTGCCAGCCGCGCTCATGGGCGTTGACCTCGGCAAATTGTTGGCGCGCGCGAGCGAAATGGCAACGGCGTGCGCGGCGGACGTGACAGCGGAACATAATCCGGGCGAATGGCTCGGGGTGGTGCTGGCAACGCTCGCGCAAAACGGACGCGATAAAGTCACGTTCGTCACGTCGCCGGAGATTGCCACGTTTGGCGCGTGGGCGGAACAACTGATCGCGGAATCGAGTGGCAAGGAAGACAAGGGCCTTGTGCCGGTTGACGGCGAGCCATTAGGCAAGCCTGCGCAGTACGGCAACGACCGCATGTTTGTGCAGATGCAACTTGGCAAAACGCAAAATGCGGCGACGGAACGCGCGCTCGCCGCGCTCGAAAAAATCGGTCACCCGGTTTTGCGTCTTGTCTTGCGCGATGCCTATGATGTGGGCGCAGAATTTTTCCGCTGGGAATTTGCCACGGCGGTTGCGTGCGCGTTGTTGGGCGTGGACGCCTT
>JBBIUF010000065.1:0-22768 GCA_037440365.1 Chloroflexota bacterium | reverse complement strand
CTCGCCGCGCGCAACCAATTAAAACTTGCGACGACTGTTGGTTTTGGTCCGCGCTTTTTGCACTCGACCGGACAATTGCACAAGGGCGGCGCGAATAATCTGCTTGCAATCCAATTCACGGCGGATCACACCAGTGACGTGCCGATCCCAGGTGAGACGTATACGTTCGGCTCGCTCATTCACGCGCAAGCCGCCGGCGACTGGGGCGCGTTGGTCAATCATCAGCGGCGCGGTTTGCACGTCCACTTGAAACGTGGCGCGAAACTAGGGGACGTGGCGGTGCAGATGAAAACGGCATTGCGATCAAAAGCAAAACGCAAATAACTCGAGGCTGAGAGATGAGAGGAAACTTTCATCTCTCTTTCAATTCACGCGAAAGGAAACCATGCTCACTGAAAACGGCACGATTACTCCACTCCGCATTGGCTTGACGGCGCATCGCAACCCTGCGCCCAATACGCTCGTCATCTTTGGTGCAACCGGCGATCTCACGCATCGCAAACTCGTGCCGGCATTGTTCGATCTGTTTTGTGATGGCAAGTTGCCGCCACAGATTGCGATTGTGGGTTTTGCGCGCCGCGAAAAATCAGACGCCGAGTTTCGGGTGGATTTGCGCGCGAGCGTGCAACAATTCGCACGCACCAAGCCTGACGCGGTAACCGAGCGGTGGGAAAATTTTGCGGCGGGTATTTTTTATCACGCCGCCGAATTTAACGACCCAGCCGGATACACGCGTCTCGTCACGCACCTTGCCGAAATTGATGCGGCGCGCGGAACCCAGGGCAATCATTTGTTTTATCTCGCCACCGCGCCGGATTATTACGCGACGATTGTCGAGCAGTTGGGCGCGGCAGGCTTGGCGCGCGATGACAATACGTGGACGCGCGTGATTATTGAAAAACCGTTTGGGCGTGATCTGGCGAGCGCGCGCGAACTTAATCGGCGCGTGCTGGGCGTGTTTGACGAGCCGCAGGTTTACCGCATCGATCATTATCTCGGCAAGGAAACGGTGCAAAACATGTTGGCGTTTCGCTTTGCCAACACCATGCTCGAGCCGTTGTGGAATCGCAACTATGTCGATCATGTGCAAATCACGTCGGGTGAAATCGTGGGCGTCGAAGATCGCGGCGGCTATTATGAAACGGCGGGCGCGTTGCGCGACATGGTGCAATCGCATATTTTGCAACTCGTCGCGCTGACGGCGATGGAGCCGCCGGTCTCGTTCGATTCCAATTCCGTCCACGATGAAAAAGTCAAGGCGTTGCGCGCGATCTGCCCGCTTGAAGGATCCGAGATTGATCGGGATGTCGTGCGGGGTCAGTACGATGCGGGCTTGAATATGCCGGCGTACCGTGACGAAGCGCGCGTGGTAAAAAATTCGCGCACCGAAACGTATGTGGCGCTGAAATTCGCGGTGGACAATTGGCGCTGGGCGGGCGTGCCGTTCTATTTGCGCACGGGCAAACGGTTGATGAAACGCGCGACGGAAATTCGCGTGCAACTCAAGCCGGTGCCGCATCCCTTGTTCGCGGAAGAAGCGGTGAGCGGCATTGAGGCGAATGTGATCGCGATCCGCATCCAGCCCGACGAAGGGATTCATATCAAATTTGCCGCCAAGCAACCGGGGCAAGCGATTCAATTGAGTAATGTGCGGATGGATTTTTATTACAAGACGGCGTTTGGCACCGCGCCTGGTGAAGCTTATGAAACACTGTTGCTTGACGCGATGCGCGGTGACTCGACCTTGTTCAATCGCCGCGATGAAGTCGAAGTTGCCTGGTCGCTCATTACGCCGATTTTGGAGCGTTGGCAAAATGTTGCGCCGCCCGATTTTCCAAATTACGCGGCGGGAACCTGGGGTCCCGAAATTGCCAACATCCTGCTCGCGCGCGATGGGCGGGTCTGGCGCGCGCCGTAAATAATTTATGATTTGCGATTGATGATTTCAGATTTACAACTAATCGAAACTAATCGAGTCAAGCTATGAATCCAGAAATAACAGCTGTGTTGGATCGTGCGGCGTTAGCGCGGAATGCGGCGGAACGATTTGTCGCGTTGGCGCGTCAAATGATTGCGCGCCACGCGCGATTTAGCGTTGCGCTCGCGGGTGGTTCTACTCCGCGCGATCTATATGCGCTCCTTGCCACGCCGAAATTTGCGGTGCAAGTGGAGTGGGCGCGCGCACATTTTTTCTGGGGCGATGAACGCGCGGTGCCGCCGGAGCACCCAGACAGCAATTTCAAAATGGCGCACGATGCATTGCTGTCGCAGGTGTCAATTCCACCCGAAAATGTGCATCGCATTCACGGCGAATGGGATGCCAGTCAAGCCGCGCGCGATTATGAGCAAACCCTCCGCGAATTTTTCCAAGTGTCAGCCGCTCCCAGTTCTGGACCAGCTTTCGATTTGATTTTGCTTGGTCTTGGCGCGAACGGTCACACCGCATCGTTATTTCCGCACACGCAACTATTGCATGAAACCGAACACTGGGTCGCGGCAGAATATATCGCCGAAGTAAAAATGAATCGCATCACGCTGACCGTGCCAGCGATCAATGCCGCGAAAAACATCGTGTGGCTGGTGGCGGGCGCAGACAAGGCGGCAACGGTGCGCGCGGTGCTACGCGGTGCGTATCGCCCCGAAGAATTGCCCGCGCAATTAATCCAGCCTGCGAACGCGCAGGTGACGTGGTTGCTCGACCACGATGCCGCGAGCCAAATTTAAAATTAACAGGACAAGATGATTCCGCCTCAATTTCAAATTTCCACGCAACCGCTTGCCGATCCGCGCGCGCTGGTGTTTGCGCCGAATGTGCGCTTGACTGTGTTGACATCCCAACTGATCCGGATGGAGTTTAGCGCGGCGAATCAATTTGAGGATCGCGCCAGCCAGGCGTTTTGGTACCGCGCGCAACCTGTGCCGGATTTTCAGGTTGAACGCGACGGGGATCGTTTGACGTTGATCACCGAACATTTGCGTTTGCGGTATATCGCCAGCGCGCGCGGTTTCGCCGCGGATACATTGACGATTCAAGTTTTTGCAACGGGTGAGACCTGGCATTACGGCGATGCGCCGCGCGCGAATCTGCACGGCACCTCGCGCACGCTCGATGGGATCAGCGGCGCGATCAAGTTAGAACCTGGGTTGATGTCGCGCGCGGGGTGGGCGGTGGTGGACGATTCTACACGGCTCGTGTTCAACGCGGATCACTGGGTCGAAAAACATGCCGCGTCAACCGATCTCTATTTCTTTGGCTATGGACACGCGTACAAAAAATGCTTGCGCGATTTTTGCCGCGTGGCGGGTCAGACGCCGATGATTCCGCGATTTATTCTGGGCAACTGGTGGAGCCGCTATTGGGCGTATACGCAAGACGAATTGATCGCGTTGATGCGCGAATTTCAACAACACGCTGTGCCGCTCGCGGTGTGCATCGTCGATATGGATTGGCATATTACGCAAACCGGGAACACGTCATCGGGTTGGACCGGGTACACATGGAATCGCGATCTATTTCCCGAACCGAAAAAATTGATCGCGTGGTTGCATGAACATGGCTTGAAAACTGCGCTCAACCTTCATCCCGCGTCAGGAATTCATCCGCACGAAATTCAATATGCCCAGATGGCGCGCGCGCTTGGCATTGAACCCGCGTCGCAACAACCGCTTGCGTTTGACCTTGCCGATCCAAAATTTACGCAGGCGTATTTTGAAATTTTGCATCATCCACTCGAAAACAGCGGCGTAGATTTTTGGTGGCTTGATTGGCAACAAGGCACGCAGTCGCAGATCGCTGGACTCGATCCCTTGTGGTGGCTCAATCATTTACATTTCTACGACCTGGGACGCGACGGTACGAAACGTCCATTCATCTTTTCGCGGTGGGGTGGTTTGGGCAACCATCGTTATCCGATTGGTTTTTCCGGCGACACAATTGTGACCTGGGAGTCGCTGACATTCCAACCAGAATTTACCGCGACCGCGGCAAACGTCGGCTATGGCTGGTGGAGTCATGACATTGGCGGACATATGCGCGGCGTGGAAGACGCGGAACTGTACGCGCGGTGGGTGCAATTCGGCGTGTTCAGTCCGATCTTGCGTTTGCACAGTACCAATAATCCATATCATGATCGTCGTCCCTGGGGCTGGGATGCCGAGACCTTGCGCGTGACGCGCGATGCGATGCAATTGCGGCACGCCTTGATTCCATATCTGTATACGATGGCGTGGCGCAATCATACCCAGGACCTGCCGCTGATCACGCCGATGTATTATGACGATCCGGATGACGCGCGTGCGTATGCGTGTCCGCAACAATATCGATTTGGCAGTGAGTTGCTCGCCGCGCCGATCACGACGCCGCGCGATGCCGATACGCAACTCGCGCGGCAAGTGGTTTGGTTGCCGCCGGGCGATTGGTTTGGTTTTTTCGATGGCGCGTATTATACCGGTGATCGGCATCACACGGTTTATGCCGCGCTCGGCGATATTCCGGTGTTTGCGCGCGCCGGCGCAATTGTGCCGCTTGCGGCTCAATCGGCAAGCACGGACAACCCAACAACGCTAGAGGTCCATATCTTTCCAGGCGCGGACAATCGTTTTGAATTGTACGAAGACGATGGCGCGACGACGGCATACACGCGCGGGCAATTTGCGGTGACGCCCTTGGTGCAAACGCGGCATGATCGGCAATTACAATTTGTGGTTGAACCAGCGCGCGGCGATGTGAGCATCGTTCCGGTTCGCCGTGGCTATCGTTTGCATTTTCGTGGCGTTGCGATGCCAGAACATATTCGCTGCGTAATTAACAGCGAGGTGCGCGAGATTGCCGCGACGTATGATGCGGCGACGGAAACACTGACGCTCGCCGAGATTACGCTGAACGTGACGGATACGCTGAGCGTGACGCTGGAGCTGGCGCCCGGCAGCGCGCAGTCGCGCCGCGATCGCCGCTTGGAGCAATGTCGCAAAATGTTGCGCGCGTTCAAACTGCCGAGTGTTTTGAAATATGATCTCGACCGCGCTCTGCCCGCGCTCTTGCAAGACAACTCGGGTTTGGCGAGTTACGGGGCTAGACTCAAAGACGCGCACGTTGCCGCGTTGATGAGTGTGTTAGTCAAAAATGAAAAATAAACTGGCGAATGATTTGTGCCGTTCAACGGTCTACTTTTCGGAGGAATGAATGTCTACTGGGCTCAACCGACTCCGCCGCATCCATACTTTTTGTGTCAACCAATTGGTGTATCCGCTCGTACTATCCAGTTTGCTCGCTGGCGTGTTGTTTGCGGGACAATTCTACCTGACGCGTAACGGCGCGTATCGTTTCCTGCTGTGGAATCTTTTTCTCGCGTGGATTCCGTATGTGTGCAGTGTGGTAATTGCGTATGTGCATCAACGCATGCCCCAGCGCGGGTGGCTCATTCTGATCCCGGCGCTCGTCTGGTTTGTGTTTCTACCCAATGCGCCGTATCTGGTGACCGACCTGGGTCACCTGGGTGAGCGTAAAGGCGTGCCGTTCTGGTACGATATTGGGATGCTGGCGACGTTCGCGTGGACAGGATTATTTCTCGGCGTTGCATCATTGAATACGATGCAAGCGATTGTGCGGCGCTATTACGGGAGCGTGCTCAGTTGGCTATTTGCGCTTGGGACGCTGGGCGCGAGCGCGCTCGGCATCTACCTCGGCCGCGTGCTCGATTGGAATTCCTGGGATCTGCTACTCAATCCCCAACACATTATTGTAGATGTGGTTGAGCAATTCGCGCATCCGTTACGCAATCCCGGCGCGTTTGGTTTTACTTTCTTGTTCTCCGCGTTTCTGCTCGTGTGCTATTTGATGTTTGCGTCGGTTGAACATCGGCAAACTCAACGAGTCAAAAACTAAAAGACTTGATCACATGGATGCCGGGCGTCTTGATCGCGCGCCTTGGCTCAACTGTTTGATACTGTGCCAGTGCCAAGCCCTGATAGTTCACAGCGAGATTGCTAAAGGGCGGCGGAAAAACCACGCCGACTTTGACATCCATTCAAGTTGCGTTGATGAATTTTGTCGGCGACGTTTTTGAAAAACGCGAGATCTGGCACCGAGTTGGGAAAATTCGGCAGGAGCATGGGATATTTGATCGCAACGGTAACTCCTTGCACGCCGATTTTTTGCACCGCATCGAGAAATGCGCGCACGCCAATCAGCGTTTGCGGATTCAGCAACGCGGTGCCGCGATTCCCATTCGCGGGCAAGAGTTCCGCGGCGAAGGTGACGGGGTAATTGCCGCATGCCTGGAACGATTGGTCGAATGTCGTGAGTGCGGCATCGAGTTCGGTGTAGCGCGGTTGAAATTCAGGCGGCACTGAGGCGTTCGCGGGCGATGGTGTTGCGCGGGGACACCGTTGGTGGCGTAGCAATTATTGGTGCGGGAGAAAGGTTGGGCTCAATGGTTACCGCGGTAGCGGGCGCAGTTGTTGGCGTATAGCGCGCGCGCACGGTGACCATTAGAAATGCAATCGAGAGCGCCAAAGTTTTTTTCATCAGATCCTTTATGAGAGTCAGGGCAAAGTATTGACGCGCACTTGCGAGCCAATCCTTTGCCCTTGCAATTATGGAATTGATGCGGGACCTGGTTTAGGGTTTGTCGGCAAAACGATGGGCGGACGCGGCGCTTGAGTGAAATCGAAATCGCTGACCAGGTTGCCCAGTTGCGGCATATTCTCGCGCACACTGGGACGCGGGTCGGGGCGTCCATCAGTCTTGGGATCAAGGCGTTGGCCGTTGAGAAAATCATCCTCAATGAATTTCAAGTAGGCGTCAAAGCTAAGCGTTTGGTGATCCACCAACCCTTTTTTGGCATACGGGCTGATCACAAGACCTGGGACGCGCAGACCGTACCCATTTTGGTCAACCGTCGGCGGGACTACATGATCGTAAAATCCGCCCCAATCGTCCCACGCCAAAAAGATCGCGGTACTGTCCCAGTTGGGTCCTTGCATGATCGTGTTGATGAGTTCAGTGACATAAGCTTGCCCATCGCTGACGAGTGCGGTGGGGTGCTCGCTGGTCTTGCCATTCGGCGCGATCCATGACACGGCGGGCAAGGTGCCATTCTTCGCCGCGGTGTAAAAATTGGCGAGCGTCTGGATATTGCCCAATTGATGATCTTGGTGCACGGTGACAAACCAGGGCAGGGGATTCCAAATATCCGGCGTCCCGGCTTTTTGCGGCTTGGGCGTGCAAAACATTTGATCGTCTTCGCAATCGGGCTGGGTTCCCTCGGCGACATAGTACGCCCAACTCACATTGTTCTTGTAGAGCAAATAGGTCAGATCGGTCCAAGCATAGTCTGGTTGGCGCGCCGGAAGCGGGCGATTTTTCCCAGCCAAGAGCGGGTTGGGATTTTGGAGCGCGTTGACGCAACTCGCCGGGTTTTGATTTTTGCAATTTGCCGACCAACCCGAAACCATAAACAAATGTTCGGGCAAACTCCATGATGCGTTGGGCTCGAACATTTTATCTTGCAAGACAAAGTTCTGCGCATAGGCCCAGTAATTCGGAATCTCGCGTGCATCATGCCAGCCCACCACATCCGGCTCGCCTTGGGTTTGCGAGCAAGCGGGATCGTTGACGTTGGCGCACGCCACCTTGCGTCCTTGTTCTTCCTGTGCAATAAAGCCATCCATCTTGCCACCGTCAATGTCTGCCTTGGCGGCGGTGTCGCCGTGCGGTCCGCCAAAATTCTTGTCGTTCGGATCGTGGTACGGTTTGACACATTTTTTGGTCAGCGGATCAGGGACACACACGGTTGGCACGCCATTTTGCATCGGGATGCCATCCGCGCCGGGGTACGTGCCAAAGTATTGATCGAAGGAACGGTTTTCCTGCATGATGACGACAACGTGCTTGATTTTGTCGCGCAGTCCATTTTGCGTAGCGGTTGCAAGCGCCGGGCTTGGCGCAAGTGTCGCTTGGGGCGGCAACGTCGGCGCAAGTTGGGTGGCAGTGGGGACCGTCGTCGCGAAGGTGAGTGGCACAGTTGCTGTGGGCAAGCCGCTCGGCGTTGCGCAAGCGGCGAGCAAGGTGAGCGCACTCAGCCAAAGTAAGCGCATGGTTTTTTTCATCGGTGACCTCCATTTCAATTCTCATTGTCGCGCGCACGGATGAATTCGCTGTGAGCGCCATGCAAATTCCTTGTAAATTATTTTGGGTTTGCTCTCGGCGTTAATCTCTGGTATTATTGCGCGCGATGACACCACTCCGCCAGCAGTATCTCCGGATCAAAAAACAATTTCCTGATACGATTGTGTTTTTTCGGCTGGGCGATTTTTACGAAGCGTTTGACGATGACGCGAAACAAGTTGCCGAGGCGTGTAATATTGTCCTCACCGGACGCGATATGGGCACGGGGAATCGCGTGCCGCTTGCCGGCGTGCCGTACCACGCGGTCGAAACCTACCTGGCGCGCTTGATCACGGCTGGTCACAAGGTTGCCATTGTCGAGCAAACCGGCGAAGCCGAAAATGGCTTGATGCCGCGCGCGGTCACGCGGGTGGTCACACCTGGCACGATTGTCGAACCTGGGTTGCTCGAAGAAAAACGTAATAACTATCTTGCGGCGTTGGTCAGCGACAAGGACCGCGCGGGCATTGCCTACGCCGATATTACCATCGGCGTGTTTGCCGCAACCGAAGTGCCCGCTCATGAAGCGCGTCAAGAATTGGATCGCTTGCATCCGGCGGAATTGCTCGTCGGCAAAAACGATGCCGATTCCAATTGGCCGATCACGCTGTCGCCATTTCCCACCCCCGATTTTGATTCTGCGCGTCAAACCCTCCTCGATCATTTTCATGTTGCCGCGCTCGACGGTTTTGGTTTGAACGGAATGCCGTTTGCCACGCGCGCCGCTGGCGCGTTGATTCAGTATTTGCAGGACAATCAAAAAGCCGCGCTGTCTCAGCTCACCACGCTGAAAACCTATTCTACCCAATCGTTTATGACGCTCGATTCCGCGACGCGGCGTAACCTGGAATTAGTGACCACGATCCGCGGCGGCAATGTGAAGGGATCGTTGCTGGGCGTGCTGGACGAAACGCGCACCCCCATGGGCGCGCGGCTTTTGCGCGAATGGCTCACGCAACCCTTGCTCGATCGTGCCGCGCTCAACGCGCGTCTTGATCACGTGGATGTTTTTTATCGCGACACCGCGCGCCGCGAAGCCTTACGCGATTCCCTTAAACGGATTGGTGATCTGGAACGACTCACGAACCGGGTCGCACAATCTATCGCTACGCCGCGCGATGTGGTAGCCATTCGCGCTGGGCTGGAGATCGTGCCCAAGATTCAAACGCTCTTGGGCGAAGGCGAAAAAACACAAAACGAAAATTTGTCCGCCCGCGGTGCGCCATCCTTCGTTGCGCTTGATCCATGTCGCGATCTCGTCGCGCTCATCGCGCGCGCACTCGTGTCCGAGCCGCCCGCGAATTTGAATAATGGCGGCGTGATCGCTCCCGGCTATTCCACTGAACTCGATGGGATCGCGGGCGCGTCGCGCAACGCGAAAGACTGGGTTGCCAACCTCGAACGGCAAGAACGTGAACGCACCGGCATCAAATCGCTCAAGGTTGGTTACAATAAAGTATTCGGTTATTACATCGAAATCACCACGCCGAATGTGCCGCAAGCGCCCGCCGAATACATTCGCAAGCAAACGCTCACCAATGCGGAACGCTATATCACGCCTGATTTGAAGGAATATGAAAGTTTGATCTTGAATGCGGAAGAACGCCTCGTCGAATTAGAGACGACGCTGTTCAAGGAAATTTGCGCGCAGATCGCTGGAACCGCGCCACGCTTGCTTGCCACGGCACGCGCGCTTGCCGAAATCGATGTGTATGCGGCGCTCGCTGAAGTGGCGATGCGCTATCGCTATGTGCGACCGCAATTAAACGATCACGACGCGATCCACGTTATGGCTGGTCGCCATCCAGTTGTCGAACTTGCCTTGCGCGATGAACCGTTTGTGCCAAACGATATTGGGTTAGCGAACGGCGAATTGATTCACATTATCACCGGTCCGAATATGAGCGGCAAGTCCACCTTTTTGCGTCAGGTCGCGCTCATTGTGCTGATGGCGCAAATCGGCTCGTTCGTGCCAGCCGAGTCCGCAACTCTCGGTTTGGTGGATCGGATTTTTACGCGCATCGGCGCGCAAGACGAAATTGCGGCGGGACAATCCACGTTCATGGTCGAGATGGTCGAGACGGCGAATATTTTGACGCACGCCACGCCACGCAGTCTGATCATTCTCGATGAAATCGGACGTGGGACCAGCACGTATGATGGCATTGCGATTGCGCGTGCGATTGTTGAACACATCCACAATCATCCGCAACTGGGCGCGAAAACCTTGTTTGCCACGCATTATCACGAATTGATTGCGCTCGAAGAATATTTACCCAAGGTGCGCAATTACAATGTGGCGGTGTTGGAACAGGGCGGGCGCGTTGCGTTCTTGCACAAGATTGCGCGCGGCGGCGCAGACAAATCGTATGGCATTCATGTCGCGCAACTTGCGGGGATTCCGAAAGCCGTGGTGCATCGCGCGGAAGAAGTGTTGCGCGAATTGGAAACGCAACACGAAACGAATCTATTGCAATCTGGCACCGGCATTCAACTCAATTTGTTTGCGGCAAGCGATCCGCTGGGTGACGAATTGGCGGCACTCGATGTGTTGTCTCTCTCGCCACTTGAAGCGCTGAACAAATTATTTGCGCTTGTAGAAAAAGCCAAAAGCAAAAAATAATTCAAAAACCAACAGCCCGGTTTCTTGATGGAACTGGGCTGTTGGTTTGACAAACGCCTACGATTGTCGTATCATATAAATGAATGAATGTTCATTCATTTATATGATTATGCCAAAAATTAACCCACGCGCTCGCCGAACTTTAACCGAAGAACGCCGCAAACAAATTCTTGATGCCGCCGCCATCGTCTTTGCGGAAAAAGGGTTCGAGCGCGCGACCATTTCCGACATCGCCCAACACGCCAAACTCGCCGAAGGTTCGATCTATAACTATTTCAAGAACAAGGGCGATTTGCTCGTCAGCATTCCGCGCCAAGCCGTGCAACCCACCATCGAAATGATGAGCGCGCGCATCGCGGAACCCAGCGATGATGTTTCTCCCGAACAAATGCTCACAACCTTTGTGCAGAACATCATCGCGACGTTTCACCAAAACGGGCATGTCTTTCGCATCATGCTTTCTGCCCTGTCATCCATGTCGCAAGCCACACGCGAAAAATATTTCAACCAAGTTGTGCTTTACGCGCTGACCCTGCTCGAATCCTATTTTACAAAACAGATCGAGCAGGGCGTCTTTCGGCGCGACCTGAACGCGGCGACACTCGCGCGCGCGTTTGTCGGTATGCTATTACCTTTTGTGGCGTTGCGCGAAGTTTTGCAAGTCGAAGACAGTGCGAATTGGAATTACGATCAACTCACCCAGGAATTAATTTCAGTGTTTCTTCGCGGCGTATTGGCGCAACCCAATTCTCCCATAACGGAATGAATCACCTGAAAGGTCGCATATGAATTCACGCTTATTGGCTATCATCCGCAAAGAATTTATCCATATCATTCGTGATCGGCGCACGCTTATCATTATGTTTCTGCTCCCGCTCATTCAGTTGGTTCTATTAGGATATGCCGCGACGAACGAAGTGCGCCGCTTGAATACGGGCGTTTATGATGCCGATAAAACGGCGCAAAGCCGCCAGCTTATTCAGGGCTTTCAAGCGTCCGATTATTTTTCGATCAGCCATTATGTGGACAACGAAGCCGAGATAGCGACAATGCTCGACAACGGCTCGATCCGCGTAGGACTGATCATTCCCGCGGGTTATGGCGACAATGTTGCGCGCGGCACGACTGCGCAAGCCGCAGCGCTAATCGATGGCTCCGATCCCACGGTCGCGTCAGCCGCGTTTTCGGCGGCGCAACTGGTGGGGCAAGCCCAGGGTATTCAAATCACGCAACAACGCCTGGGTATCGACGTGACTAAACTCGCGGGAATTGAGATTCGTCCCAGGGTCTGGTACAACCCTGAATTGAAATCATCGAATTACATGATCCCTGGCTTGATCGGAATGATTCTCCAATTCCTGACGGGCTTGTTCACTGCGCTGACCATCGTGCGCGAACGCGAGCAAGGCACGATTGAACAGCTTGTCGTCACACCGATTCAGCCCTGGGAATTGATCGTCGGTAAAATCGTGCCTTATGTCTTTATCGCTTTTTTCGATCTTGCCGAGATATTGGCATTTGGCGTCATTGTCTTTGGCGTGCCCATTCGCGGCGATCTCGTTTTGCTCTTTATGATCTCGCTCATCTTTTTGCTCTCGACCCTGGGACAGGGCTTGCTCATTTCGAGTATCAGCCGGACCCAGCAGGAAGCCATGCTGATGACCTTTCTCGTCCTGTTTCCTGGCATTTTTATTTCTGGTTTTTTCTTCCCCATCGAAGCCATGCCTGGCTGGCTCCAAGTTATTAGCTATGCTGTGCCACTCCGATATATGCTCATTATTCTCCGCGGCATCATCCTCAAAGGCGTTGGCTTGCCGTCATTTCCAGAGCAAGTCATTTTGTTGGCGATTCTCGGTCCCGTGATCTTGTTTGCCGCGTCGCGCCGCTTTCACAAGAGTCTTGAATGATCGAAATTCAATCGCTCACGAAAAAATTCGGCGAAACCATCGCCGTCAATAATCTTGCACTCACGATCGACGCGGGCGAAACGTTTGGACTGATCGGTCCCGACGGCGCAGGCAAAACGTCGACGTTTCGCGTTATTGCGACGGCGATGAATCCAACCCAGGGTCGCGTCATCATCGACGGCATCGACACCATGCGCGATCCCGAAGCCGTCAAGAAACTGATCGGCTATATGCCGCAACGCTTTGCGCTCTATCCCGATCTGACTGTCCTTGAAAATCTAAATTTCTTTGCGGATGTGTTTGGCTCGCCGCGCGCGCAACGCGCCGAATTGATTGCGCGCTTGCTCGGCTTTGCGCGGCTCATCGAATTTCAGACGCGCCTCGCGCGCAATCTTTCGGGTGGAATGCAAAAAAAACTTGCGCTCGCCGCAACGCTAATGCACCGCCCGCGCGTACTTTTGCTCGACGAACCGACGACGGGCGTCGATCCCGTGAGTCGCCGCGAATTTTGGGACTTGCTCACCGAAATTCATCTCGACGGTGTGACCATCGTCACCGCCACACCGTATCTTGACGAAGCGGAACGATGCACGCGCGTTGGTCTAATGTATCGCGGCGAACTCGTCGCGTGCGACGATCCGCGCAAATTGCGCGACGAACTCGGCGCCATTGTATTTGAAATGCAATCGGAACACGCTTTGCAAGCGCGCCACGCCATCGAAAAAAGCGCCGGCGTGCTAACCGTTTCCACACACGGCGATCTCATTCGCTTGCTCGTCGATCGCGCGGAACGCATCACGGCAATTCAATCGATTTTTGCATCGCGCGGAATCGCGATAAGCAATCCACATCAGGTCAAACCGCGTCTGGAAGATGCATTCGTGCTTATGCTGACGAAAAATGAACAACGCTAAAATTTCATCGACTACGCTCTTCGCCGAACATCTCGTCAAACATTTCGATCATTTCAAAGCTGTCGACGATGTTTCCTTCGCTGTCAAGCGCGGCGAAATTTACGGCTTGCTCGGACCCAACGGCGCGGGCAAAACAACGACGATTCGATTGTTGCTGGGTTTACTTGCGCCCACCTCGGGTAAAGGTGAGGTGCTGGGATTCGACATCGTTAAACAAGCGGAAGAAATTCGCAAGCGCATCGGTTACGTCTCGCAAAAATTTTCGCTCTATGCCGATCTGACCGTCGCCGAAAATTTTGATTTTTATAGCGGCGTCTATGGTGTCCCGCGCGCAACGATCAACGCGCGGCGCGAAAAAATTTTGCAAATGGTTGGCTTGGACGGACAGGAAAAAGATCGCGTGACGAGTTTAGCGGGCGGCTCGCGCCAACGGCTCGCGCTGGCTTGCGCGCTCGCGCATGAACCCGAATTTCTCTTTCTCGATGAGCCGACGGCAGGCGTCGATCCCATCTCGCGGCGCAATCTCTGGGATTTGATCTATGATCTCGCCGCGAACGGCACGAGCATTCTAGTCACGACGCACTATATGGACGAAGCGGAAAATTGCCATCGCATCGCGTTCATTTATCGCGGCAAGCTTGTCGCCGAAGGTACGCCGCAAGAAATGAAAACGAAACAGATGCAAGAGCAAGTGCTCGAGATCGATTGCGATCCCGCAGAAGCGGCGTTGACCGCGCTCCGCGCCGCCAAACTTTTCGATGAGGTCGCGCTTTACGGCGCGCTCATTCACGCGATTGGCTCATCGGTCGAAGAAAAAATTCCCCCGGTGCGCGATATTCTAAAATCGAAAAACGTGAGCGTGAAAAGCGCAGGGGTGATCCTGCCGTCGCTCGAAGATGTTTTCATCGCGCGCTTGCGCAACGTGGATCGAAACGATAATTAAAGGAGGATCATAATGCATCCCAATCCCAGACGAATTATTCCGATCGTATTGCTCATCCTGATCGTGGCGGGTGGATATTACGTGTACACCAATTATTTAGCGCCCGCCGCTAACAGCAACACCGCCTCTGGTTTTATCGAAGGTGATGAAGTGTCCATTGCGGCCGAAATCGGCGGGCGCATCGAAGCGATCAATGCCGATGAAGGCGACGCGGTCAAAGCGGCCCAAGTCATTGTGCAATTGGATCGCACGATGATTAACGCGCAGATTGCGCAAGCGCAAGCCGCGCTTGATACGGCGAACGCACAATTGACGCAAATTAAAAATGGACCACGCGCGTCGGATGTGTCGGCGGCAAAAGTTGCGGTGGAGGCCGCGCAACAAAATTACGATAAACTGCGCGCGGGTGGCACTGCGTCGGATCTTGCCGCCGCGCGCGCCGCGCTGGAGGCCGCGCAACAAAATTACGACAAGGTACGCGCTGGTCTCACCGTTGATCAACTGGCGCAGTTCAAAGCCCAAGTGGATTCGGCCAAAGCCGCGCTCGATCAAGCGCAAGCCGCGTATGATCGCGCGGGCGGTGCGAGCAATCCACTGATTGGCTTGACGCCGCAATCGCTGGGATTGCAACAAGCCACGAATGTGTATCGCGCGGCAACCGCCGCGTGGAGCGATGCCTTGACGCATCCAACACCGTCTGAACTTGCCGCGGCGAAATCGCAAATCGATCAGGCGCAAGCCGCGCTCGCGCGTTTAACACCCGATGCCGCGCAACTTGCCGCCGCTAAATCCCAGGTCGATCAAGCGCAAGCCGCGTTGGATCGCCTCACACCAACAATAGACACGATCAATGTTGCGGAAAATCAAGTCAAGCAAGCCGAAACGACGCTGGGTGTTTTGCAAGTGCAACTGGGCAAGCTGACTTTGAAAAGTCCCGTCAACGGCATTGTCACGCGGCGCGTGGCACACACGGGCGAGATCGCCGCGCCGAATGCGACGTTATTGAGCGTCGCCAATCTCGACACGGTGAAACTCACCATCTACGTGCCTGAAACGCAAATCGGGCAAATAAAAATCGGGGACACGTTCCCTGTTCAAGTGGACTCGTTCCCCGCCAAAATTTTTCAAGGCAAAGTCATTTACATTTCGAACCAAGCCGAATTTACGCCGCGTAACGTGCAAACGAAAAGCGAGCGCATCAACACGGTGTTTGCAGTCAAACTCCAAATCGCCAATTCCAATTTCGATCTAAAACCTGGGATGCCAGCAGACGCAACACTGAAATAACTAGTAGAGGCGCAATATACTGCGCCTCTACTTTTATCCGACCAACAAGCCACCTTCCGCCATCTCGATCACATCCGCGCGCGTCACGCGCTCACCGGCGATCAGCGGCGGAAGAATCAAATCCACCACGTTCGTCTCGCGTGATTTGATGCACCCCGGCGCGCCGATGATCGGCACGTCGCCCCGATATGCCAGCAACAACAAATTCCCTGGTTCAACCGGCGCGCCATACAACTCCACGGTGCCACCGGCTTGCTGGATGCCGCGCGGAGCAAGATCGTGTGCATCCATGATCGATGTTTCACCGGCAATGATGATCAGTTGCGCTCCCGCATCCAACACCGCATATAAATTTTCTTGGATGGCGTTTGCATTTTCCAACGCGCATGATTCGGCGATCACGTGACCCCCCAACGCCTCAATGCGCGCGCGAATCGGCGGCAGAAATGTCTCTTGGGTTTTGGTGCGTCCATTTTCGCTTCCCGTCAGAATAATAGCGACTTGCTGGTTTCGAGCCGGCGCAATGCGAACCGCTTTGCCGCGCGCGCCGACAATTTTTTCTGCTTCGCGTAAAACATCCTCCGGCAATGCCAACCCCGCTGTTTTCAGCGTTGCGATCATTTTTTTTGGCGCAACCGGCGTATAGCGCGCCAGGGTTGCCAATGTCACACCATTTAATTCGTTGATGCGTTTGAGCGCATCGCGATTGATTTTCAAAAAGCCGGGTTGCGAAGAATATAGATTGACGCGCCCGCCGCTCGGTTTGCTCAACTCGATTCCATCGTCCGCGATCGTGCGCGCGAGCCGGATTGCCGCATCATCTTCGCGCACGTCACCGGCATCCAGGATGGCGACGTACACCGTTGTGTGGCCCAAGGCGCGCAAAATTTCAATGTCGCTCGCTGTGAGCACCCGTCCTTTTGCCAATATCTTTTGTCCATGCGTACCGGAAATGTTGTGAACGAGGATTGCGCCGATGGATTTTTCAAGCGCCAGATTATTTAATTGCATACTCAAATCCTTATCAAGGCATGAATGGGTTTTCCGCCTCTCTCAACCTTTGATCACGGCGAGTGGCTCTAACCGCGCAACTTTTTTACCGATCCCAGCGCGTTGCACGACGTCAACGACTTGCGAAACTTGCTTGTACGTTTGCGGTGTTTCTTCCGCAAGCCCAGGTAGCGAGCTGACGCGAATCACAATGCCGCGCGCGCCGAGTTCAGCGCGCAAATTTTCGCCGCGTACCTCGCGCTTGGCTTGCGCGCGGCACAGCACGCGCCCCACGCCATGACAGGTCGATCCAAACGCCTGTGTCATGGAACCAGCCGTGCCAACGAGCACGTACGACGCGGCGCCCATCGAGCCAGGAATCAAGATCAAGTCGCGCAAATTGCCGGACAGAACGGCCGACCCAGGTCCAAAAGCGCGCGTCACGCCTTTGCGATGCACGTAGACTTGAGGCGTTCATGCTCGACTTGATGTGGGGAATTTCTTCGTCGCGTTGCATTGCCTGAATTATAGCACAGACCCGAAGCGTTTAATCACGCCTCGGGTCTGTGTTGAAGACTCGCCGGGTTTCCGCAACATCGCGTTGCATCTGTTCGATCAGCGCATCGGCGCTCTCAAATTTCAATTCGTCGCGTAACCGTTTGACGAATTGCGCTTCGATCACTTGATCATACAAATCGCCGTCAAAATCCAAAACATAGATTTCAACCGAGCGTGCGCCGCCCCCGAACGTAGGACGCACGCCGATACTCGCCGCGCCGGCGCGCCAGGTGTCGCCGATTTTCACGCGCACGGCATAGATGCCGTTGGCAGGCACCAGCCGATGTTCCGCCACCGCCAGATTTGCGGTTGGAAAATTAAGCGTGCGCCCGCGTTGATCACCTTTGATTACACGCCCGCGCACCGAGGGATAGCGTCCAAGAAAGCGGGTGGCGTGTTCCAAATTGCCTTGCGCGATCAAGGTGCGAATCTGGGTGCTGGAGACAATTTGCCCGTCGAATGTTTGCGGCTCGATGACGGTCACGGCGAAATGTTTTTCCGCGCCGAGGGCGCGCAGAAAATCGACATTGCCTTCGCGTTTATAGCCGAGGGCAAAATCTTTGCCACAAAAAATTTCGACGAGATGCAAATGATCGATCAGAATCTGCACGAACGCGCGTGCGCGAATTTGCGAGGTTTCGAGACTGAATGGAAACACGACCGCATAATCGAGGCCGAGCGGCGCTAGCAAATCAAGCCGCTCTTCAATCGTCGAAAGATATTGGAGGGTCGCGTTGGGGCGCAAGACCAGTTTGGGGTGCGGATGCAAGGTCACCAACGCGCTTGCCGCGCCGATCGCTTTAGCGCGCGCGATCACTTGGGCAATGAGATGTTGATGTCCGCGATGGATGCCGTCGAATGAGCCGACGGTGAGCACCACGGGCCGGTTGAGGTGAATTGAACTGGGGTCGCGTATAATCTTCATTCAGACGATAAATACCTTTTTGGGTTTCCATTCGTCGGATGTGTGGCCGCGTTCCAATAACGCGATAAAGTCGCCACTCGTAGAATAGACGCGCAAGCGGGGCGTGGTAAATTCACGTCCGCAGATAAATGGCTTGCCTTGCTGAATTGCTTTCACGCTCGCGGCATCGAGAATGATTGCTTCGTATTGTAACACGGCTTCATCAATCGGGATTAGAAATTGTTCGGCGTATCCTTCGGCAAAGGCGCGGCGGAGTTGATCGAGGGGGATGGCATCGGCGAGCGCAAAGGTGCCGCTCGCGGTGCGCGTGAGCGCAGTCAGATGCGCGCCACAACCCAGCGCCGCGCCGAGGTCGTGCGCGAGCGAGCGAATATAGGTGCCTTTACTGCAATGCACGTCAATCTCGACATCCGGCAATTCGGCGCTCTGCAAGGCGATGGAATAAATTTCGATTGAACGTGGTTCGGTTTCAATCGCGACTCCCGCGCGCGCAAGTTTGTACAATGGCACGCCGTCTTTTTTGATCGCCGAATAAGCTGGGGGCAGTTGGGAAATTTTGCCGACGAAGGTTTGCAACGCGGCGGCAACGTGATCGCGTGAAGTGTGGACGCTGGTTTGCGCGACGATTGCGCCATCCGCGTCGTAGGAATCTGTTTCGATGCCGAGCCGGATGCGCGCGCGATAGCGTTTGTCGTGATCGGTGAGAAATTCGGCAACGCGCGTACCCGTGCCAAGGCAGATCAGGAGGACGCCGGTTGCCATTGGATCGAGCGTGCCGGCGTGACCGACGCGTTGGGTGTGTGCCGCGCGCCGAATTGCCGCAACGACATCATGCGAGGTCATGCCGCCGGGTTTGTTGACATTCAGAATGCCATTCAAACCATTGGGCAGGGTTGGTGTGGACGAACTCAATTGAGTTTGGCGGATGGGGCAAGCGTTTGCCGCGCCGCAAGTTGAGCAAGGCATTTAATTCGAGTCTAGTGCTTCAATGGTTGGATCGTGACCTGGCGCAAAACGAATGCGACCGGTTGATGACTTGCAACGATTCAACTCGCTATACTTTTTTTAATTTCGGCCAAGACGCGCTCGCGTGCTTTGGCAAGTGGTCCGTCAATCAACGCGCCTGCCGCTTGCTTGTGTCCACCGCCGCCCAGCCGCGCCGCGACGGTTGAGACATCATAGCCCACGCGCGAACGCAAGCCGACATCAATTTTGCCGTTGTCGCGTTCGATCAGCAACAGGGCGATCTTCGCCGTATCCACGCTCAACAACTGATTGATGATGCCGTTGGTGCCATTGCCGTTCAAGCCCATCTCGCGCATGGTCTTGTTAGTGACTTCAGCCCACAAGATCACGCCATCCAAGGTGGCTTCGCTAAAAATCCGGCCGCGCAAACGCAAGCTAGCCAGTGGCACTTGGTTGAATGCCTGCTCGACAATTTCCGGGATCGAGCCGCCGGCTTGCATGAGGTCGGTCGCAGTTTTCAGGGTGTCCACCGTGGTGTTCATCGTGCGAAAGCCGAGTGTGTCCGTGATAATGCCGGTGAGCAGGCATTGCGCGATGTCGCGGTTGAACGGGACGCCGAACGCGGCGATCAAGCGAAAAACAATTTCGGAGGTGGATGCGGCGTGGGTGTCAATATAGTTGAGCGGCGCAAATTTTTCGTTGGTGATATGGTGATCGATTTCAAGGACTGGGCGATTACCAAAGAGGGCAGGGTTGAACGCCGCGCCAAACCGATCCGCTGAACTACCATCCACAAACACGATCAGCTCTTCGTCGGTCGGTACCTTGGGGGCAAGCTCGGCAAAGCCGGGTAGATACGCGAACGTATTGGAAACATGGTCGTTGCACGTGACGGTGACGGTTTTGCCCAAGTGGCGTAGCGCCCAGGTCAAGCCCAGCGCCGCGCCGAGACAGTCGCCGTCCGGCGAAATGTGCGCGGCGATAAAAACTTTCTGCGGCGCTTGAAATTGCGCGACCGCATCGTGAAATGAAATTAAATCTCCCACCTAATCCTCATTCAATTATTCGCAAGCTACCCGGCGGTTTCAAGAAACCGTTAATCTGATTATGTGTCCCTGGGTTTGGCGCGTTGCTCTGCTTCGGCTTTAATCTGATCGAGCGTTTCGAAAAAGCGCTGGCTTTTGCCATACGCGCGATCTTCAAGAAAACGCACGTCGGGTGCGAATTTCAGATTGAGCGCTCCGGTGATCGTTCGGCGAAAATAATTGCGCGCGTGCTCAAGTTCGCGCAACATTTCTTTGGTCGCCGTTGGGGTTGCCCCCGGGGCAATGAACAATTTCGCCAAGCGTAAATCGTCGCTGACTTGGACGCGCGTGACGGTGACGCCGGCGAGCCGCGGATCGCTGACTTCGCGGGTAAACATCACGCTGACGAGTTGCAGAATTTCCTGACTCGCGCGTTCGGCGCGATGACCAGCCATAGCTAACTAACCTTCACCTTTTGATAAAATTCGATTTGGTCGCCTTCGGCGAATTCGGTAAATTTGTCAATGGCGAGTCCGCATTCATAGCCCTCGGCGACTTCTTTCACGTCATCCGTAAAGCGCTTGAGCGACGAGATCGCGCCGCGATAGAGTTCGGTGTTGTTGTGCAGAACGCGGACCGTGCCGGTGCGCACCGCCTTGCCTTGGGTAATCCGCAACCCGGCAATCGCCGCTTTTTTCAAGCGAAACACTTGCAAAACTTGGGCGCGCCCACTCAGGCGATCTTCATAGACCGGCTCCAACATGCCTTTGAGTGCCTTGTCAATATCTTCGATCAATTTGTAAATGATATTGTATTGCCGGAGGTCAATGCCCTCGCTTTCGGCGAGCGTTTGCGCGGCGTCTTCGATGTTCGCGTTAAAGCCGATGACGATGCCTTGCGAGGCAATCGCGAGCATGACATCCGAGCGCGTGATTGTGCCGATGCCCTGGTGAATGATTTTGACTTTGAGTTTTTCGTCGCTGAGTTTTTCCAACGACGAAACGATAGGTTCGAGCGAGCCTTGCACGTCGGCTTTGATGATCAAGTTGAGTTCTTTGACGTTGCCCGCTTGGAATTGGGCAAAGAGATCGTTCAAGCTCACGGCGTGCGTTGATTTTTGTTCGGCTTGGCGTTTGGCAAGCGCGCGTTCGTTGGCGTGATACCGTGCGATGCGTTCATCGTCTACGACCTTGAACACTTCGCCTGCTTCCGGCACATCGGACAAGCCGGTGACGGCAACCGCATCTGCGGGTCCGGCTTCTCTTACTGCGTCGCTGTGATCGTTGAACATGGCGCGAATCTTGCCCCACACGGTGCCGATCAGCACGGCATCGCCGACGTGGATGGTGCCTTCGTTGAGCAAGAGCGTTGCCATCGGTCCTTGTTGCTTGTCCAGCCGCGATTCGATCACGATGCCTGTGGCGGCGATCGTGGGATCGGCGCGCAGATCGGCAAGTTCCGAGACGAGCAAAATATTTTCAAGTAAATCGTCAATGCCGGTTTTTTGTTTCGCGGACATTGGCACAACGGTCACTTCATCCTTGCCGCCGTAGACAGCGAGACCCAGGTCGGACAGTTGTTGCTTGACGCGCTCCTGGTTCGCGCCCATCTTGTCAACCTTGTTTAACGCGATGATGATCGGCACTTGGGCGGCGCGCGCGTGGTCAATCGCTTCGCGCGTTTGCGGCATCACGCCATCATCCGCGGCGATGACGATAATCGCAATGTCGGTCGCTTTGGCACCGCGCGCGCGCATGGCGGTAAACGCTTCATGACCGGGTGTGTCGAGAAAGGTGATGCGTTTGCTGTTATGCACAACTTGGTACGCGCCAATGTGTTGCGTAATGCCACCGGCTTCGCCTTCGGCGACGTGCGCGTGACGGATGGCATCCAGCACCGACGTTTTCCCGTGATCGACGTGTCCCATGACAGTTACAACCGGCGGACGTAAAACCAGGTTGACTGCTTGCTCTGCCGTATATTCGTGTTTCTTGGGAATGCTCGTAAGCGCTACCACTTCTTGTTCGACGACGACGGACTTTTGCTCGATGACTTCAAAACCCAGTTCGCCGGCCACGAGCGAGGCAGTATCGAAATCAATCGGTTGATTGATGTTCGCCATGATTCCGTTCGCCATCAATTTTTTAATGATCTCAATGGGACCCACTTTGAGAAATGCCGAGAGATCACGCACGGTCATGTTTTGTGGCAATTCAACGGGTAACTTGGGCGCAGGTGGCGCAACGGGCGCTGGGCGTGGCGCAGGAGCGACGCTTGGCGCGGCGGGACGCTGGGGTGTTGCCGGGCGTGATGTTGATGTGCCAGGGCGAACGGGCGTAGCACCAGGTCGAGGGTTGGCAGTTGCAGGGCGTGTGCCGGTTTGTGCCGGGCGTGTGCCAGGTGTGGCGGGTCGCGCGCTGGTGGTTGTTGGGCGTGTGCCAGGTGCGGCGGGTCGCGCGCTGG
>JBBIUF010000064.1:0-25242 GCA_037440365.1 Chloroflexota bacterium | reverse complement strand
TGGGCGGTAAACGACCAGAGTTCTGCCGAGAGACGTTTGACAAATCAGTCCAATTCTATACAATGGAATTGCACGACACTAGTATCTTTATTCGCCATCTCAAAGGAGAGCAGAATGGCTGGAGTAACCTACGAGCACGTGACCAAGCAGTTCGGTGATGTCAAAGCGGTCAATGATTTATCGCTGGACATTAAAGACAAGGAATTTCTCGTCCTGGTTGGACCTTCCGGGTGCGGCAAAACAACCGCGTTGCGGTTGTTGGCGGGCTTGGAAGAAATTTCGTCGGGTGACATCAAGATCGGCGATCGGGTGGTGAATGATGTTGCGCCCAAGGATCGTGACATTGCCATGGTGTTCCAGTCGTACGCGCTGTATCCGCACATGAGCGTGTATGACAATATGGCGTTCGGCTTGCGGTTACGCAAAACACCCAAGACCGAAATTGATCGCCGCGTGAAAGAAGCCGCAGGCATCCTGGGTATCGGCGAATTGTTGCAACGCAAGCCGAAGCAATTGTCCGGCGGTCAACGCCAGCGGGTTGCGCTGGGTCGCGCGATTGTGCGCGAACCCAAAGTCTTTTTGATGGACGAACCACTGTCCAACCTTGATGCAAAATTGCGCGTGCAAACGCGCGCCGAAATTTCGAAATTGCATCAACGCCTCGAGACGACGTTCATCTATGTCACGCACGATCAGACCGAAGCCATGACGATGGGCACGCGCATTGCTGTGATGAAGAACGGGGTTCTCCAGCAATTGGATACGCCGCAGAAATTGTACGATTTTCCTGCGAACACCTTTGTTGCTGGATTCATCGGCAGTCCGTCCATGAACTTTTTTGACGCGACTATTTCTGGGACGCGTGAAGAATTGTTCTTGGATGCCGGGGCATTCAAACTACCCTCGCCGCCGGACCGCAAGGAAAAATTGGCGGCCATGCTCGGCAAGCGCGTTGTGCTCGGCGTGCGCCCCGAAGATGTGCATGATCGGGAGTATGTGCCTGGTTCGTTGAATGCCGCACCGGTCACCGCGCAAGTGGACGTGATGGAACCGATGGGAAGCGAAATTTACCTCTACTTGCTCAGCGGTAAAAGCTCCTATGTTGCCCGCGTCGATCCGCGCAGTCAAGCCCGCCCAGGCAAGACGATGGATGTGGTGATGAACTTGGATCACATTCATGTGTTCGACAAGGAAACTGAGCTAGTGATTCGCTAGAGTTGCATTGACGCAAACTCCAACAGGCACACAGGCAAAGAAGCTCGCCGCGTGTGCCTGTTTCATTCTGAGGCAACATGGAAATTCGGATCGCCACGCTTGCCGATCTCACGGCGGCACTGGCTATGGATGACACCTTTGAGACGGACTATGTTTGGCAGATGGATGAGCGAAGCGGGAACGGGAACATTGCGGTCAGTTTTCGGTTGACGCGGTTGCCGCGCCCGATTCAGGTCAAGGGCATGGTCTCGCGCGACGATGTCGCGCAAAATTTTCAGCAGGGCGGAATGGTGCTGGTCGCCGCCGCGGATCACGGTATCTGCGGCTTGGCGGATTTGGCTGTCTCGGAATGGAATCAAGTGTTGCGGATCAAGAACCTGGCTGTCGCGCCAGCGGATCGTCACCAGGGTGTGGGTTCGCGTTTAATGCGCGCCGCGCTCAAATGGGGACAGCAACAGCAACTTCGCGTTGCCTTATTGGCTGTTTCAACCAAAGCGTATCCCGCCATTTGTTTTGCGCAAAAGCACGGATTTGCGTTCTGCGGCTTTAGCGATCGGCTTTATCCGAATCGGGACATTGCGATGCAGTTCGCGCTCAATTTGCGATAGGCGATTCAATAGATAGGAAGGTCATATGGTTCAGCGAGTACCATTCGGAAAGAAATCAGTGGCGCAATGGAGCATGCTTGGGATGCTCGTGAGCATGGTTCTGGGCGTGTTGATTTTCGCGTCGGGGGAAACCGGTGTGCGCGCCGAAGCTCCCTCCGCGCCGAATGCGCTTGGTTTGACTTGCCGGATTGGCTATGCGAGTATTCTCAATTCGGTGGCAACTATGCCCTCTACAATTTTGACCGATTTACGTGCGGGTGTATACGTGGATTATGCCGCCTCGGCAAACCCAGCTCAACCACTTGGAATCGAGCATTTGCAAATGGTGCGGATCAAGCAAAGCAAAGTCGGCAACCCGCCGCTCTATTATGCGGCGTATGTCACGCCGTACACCTACACACTTAAATCCCCATCATGGAGCCAATTGCCGGTGATCGCGCAAGCGAACCCAGGCGCAATGTGGTTGATCGCCAACGAACCCGATCGCCGCGATTGGAAGTGGAATAACGGTGGGCAGGATGAAACGGTGCCGGAATTGTATGCGCAGGCATATCATGAAATCTATACTGTAATTAAAGCGGCTGACCCGACTGCGCGCTTTGCGGCAGGTGGGGTGGTTGAAGGCACGCCCTATCGAATTCAATACCTTGGGCGAATGTGGAGTGCGTACCAACAGAAATACGGCGTGCCGATGCCGGTTGACGCTTGGGCGTTCCACGAATTTATTGTGCCGGAAAATCGCGATATAAATCAAGCTGGGGCGGCTATTCCAGCAGGTATTGGAAACCTTGTAAATGATTGGTTAGTTGATGCCCCTAATGGACGCATGTTTCCTGAATTAGCTCCCAATACTCCAGATTGGGGACAGGTGCTTAGCACCACTCTCTTTATGGATGATCTGGTCAGGTATCGCACTTGGCTGGCGGCTATCGGACAACGCAACAAGCCGTTGATTCTTTCGGAACGCAGTGGGATGCCAAATTGGGTTCAGGGTAATAGCGATGTGCAAGTTGCTGATTTTCTTTCCAAGACGACAAATATCGTGCTGAATGCAACGGATCCCAACATTGGTTTTCCAGCGGATGGCAACCGTTTGGTGCAAAGCTCTATTTGGTATAGTTTGGATGATTACACGACGTACAATGATCCAAATTATGGACCCTCTTACAATTTTGGCGGATTTCTGATTTCAAACACGCTGACGCTTACGCTGGCTGGGACAACCTGGCGCGATTATGCTCAAAATCAAATTCCGGCTTCGCAGTCCGATCTTGCGGCGGTCCAAATTGAGCAACCGTACGTGCCGCTCAAGACCAGCGGCACGACCAGCATCACGGTTTATGTGGATGTGGCAAATGTCGGCGCAATTTCGACGACCGTCCCGTTTTCGGTAACTCTGCGCGATGATAATAATACTGTCTATACGGGTTTGGTTACAACGCCGCTGAATGGTTGCGGTCTGCGCCAAGCCCAGGTGGCATTTACGCTTCCAGCGGTAACCCCTGGTAAGCACACCGTGGTCGCGCAAGTTGATCCGGCGGGTCTGGTGCCGGATGCCAATCCGAGCAACAATATCATCACCGGCACGATTACTGTGGCAACGGATGGGTACTATTTACCCGACATTGGAAAATAACTTGCGCTCCAAGTGAGGAACCATTGCAAGAAACCGCTCGTGGCATCTACGATTCCGCGCGTCCACGCGTTCGCTTTGTCGAAGATGCGCTTGAGTTATGGCAGTATCGGAGTTTGCTGATCGGGTTGGTGCGCCGCGATCTGACGGTGCGCTATAAACGCTCTGTGCTAGGTTTCTTTTGGGTAATGCTCAATCCGCTCGCCATGCTCTTGGTGATGACGGTGGTATTTTCAGCCGTGTTTCGATTTTCGATTGAGCATTACGCGGTGTACCTGTTATCCGCCTTGCTGTTATGGAACTTGTTCGCGCAAAGCACCTATCAAGGCATTCATAATGTGGTGTGGGGAGGTAGCCTCACGAGCAAAATTTACTTTCCCAAATCCGTTTTTGTCCTCTCGGCGTTGGGCGTGGGCGTTGTGAATTTATTGTTCGCACTTTTGCCATTGGCGCTCATTATGCTGTTGACAGGTCAGCCGTATACCTGGGCGCTGTTGTTTGTGCCGGTGTCCATCGGTTTGGCGGCGCTTTTTTCGCTTGGCATTGGCTTGATCGTTGCGACGCTCTCTGTGTTTTTTGCCGATATGATCGATCTGTACCAAGTGGGCTTGGCAATTGTGATGTACCTTACGCCGATTTTTTACCCAGTTTCCATTGTGCCTGAGCGGTTTGCTTTTTTTATGTATTTGAATCCGATGTACTATTTTGTGACCATATTTCGCCAGCCAATTTATGATGGCGTGTTGCCTGATCCCAGCTTGATTGCGATTGCTACGTGCCTCGCTTTAGCGACCCTCGTTGTTGGCTGGCTATTCTTTACGGCCAAGTCGGATGAGTTTGCCTACCATGTCTAGTTCGGCAAAACCCCCAATGGCTGGCTCGCCATCCGCCGCGTTGCAACTAGAAAACGTTGCGGTGCATTATCCAACCGCTCGTGCGCAAACTGCGACCCTGAAAGAATATGTGATCCGCCTGTTACAACGCCGGATTCACCGTGGAACTTTTTGGGCGTTGCGTGATTTTAGCTTGAGCGTACCGCGCGGGCAGGTGATCGGAATTATCGGTCGGAATGGCGCGGGCAAAAGCACGTTGCTCAAAGTCATTGGGCGAGTCATCCGCCCGACCCAGGGGCGCGTGGTGGTGCGCGGACGGGTTGCACCCTTGCTCGAATTTGGCGCGGGCTTTCACCCTGAACTGACCGGCCGTGAAAATGTTTTTCTCAATGGCGCAATCCTCGGCTTTTCGCGGACCGAAATGCAAGCCAAATTCCAGCGCATTGTTGATTTTGCAGAACTGTGGGAGTTTATTGACGCGCCTCTGCGCACCTATTCGAGTGGCATGGTGGCGCGTCTGGGTTTTGCCATTGCGATGGATGCCGAGCCAGACATTTTGATCTTGGATGAAGTGCTTAGCGTCGGCGATGTTGAATTTCAACGCAAGTCGTCTGAACGCATTCACGATTTTCAAAAGCGCGGCGTGACGATTTTGCTCGTCTCGCATAACCTGGATGTGATCAGCGGGCTGTGTGAGCATGCGGTGTGGATCAATGAGGGACAATGCGCGGCAAGTGGCACGACGGTGGATGTGATCGCCGCGTACACTGCCGACATGCTGAATCGTCAGATGCAACGTACGACCCAGCCGCTTGTACCTGGACAACTCAGCCCCGGTTCAATTGGCACGCCTCTGCAAATCCTCGATGTGCGGTTTGTCGGAAGCGATGGCGCGGCACGCCAAGCTTTTATGACAGGCGAGACGCTGATTGCCCGCATTAGCTATCGCGCGACGCAACGTGTGCCGGCGCCCGTCTTTGGGATTGCGATCCATCGCTCCGATGGTGTGCATGTGAGCGGCACGAATACCCGCTTGGGTAGTTTTCCAATTGCCTGGATTGAGGGCGACGGGCAAGTGGATTTTATTCTCACACAGTTACCGTTACTCACCGGGGATTATGATTTTTCGGTCACGGTGCATGATGCGACCTTGACCATTCCCTTTGCGTTATTGCATCGCCGTTTTCGTTTTACGGTGAACGCCCCGGACGTGAATTTGGGTGTGGGGATTCTTGCGCTCACCTGTGACTGGGCGCATCGCGCAGGTTAACGTATTTATTTGGCGTGGAGGACGTAGCTTGTATGGCGTTTTCTCATCGGGTTCGGCAATTGTTTGCGCGGCGTGATCTGCCCCGTGCTTCGGCTCAAGCGTTGCCCGAAACATTTGATGTAACCGAGCATTTGACCGAGATCGATCTGTCTGCGCTCGAAGTCATCCGTTCGGCTCCCGCGTGGTTGACGCGCGCTGAACGCTTGTTTCTGTTTACCTTTGTGTTCGGATTACGGCCGGCGCGCTATGTTGAAATTGGCACGTTGCAGGGCGGCTCGGCGCTCATTGTCAACGCGGCGATGCAAGCGGCTGGCACAACCGGCACGATCGTTTGTCTCGACCCGCAACCGCACATTGCGCTGGAACATTGGCAACAACTTGAAAAACGGACGACGCTGGTGCGCGGTTATTCGCCGGAAGCGTTGCCGCGCGCGCGTGAATTGGCGGGCGGATTATTCGATCTGGTTTTTATTGACGGGGATCATACCGGGCGCGGTGTATATCGTGATGCCAATGCGGTTTTGCCGTTTGTCGCGCCGGATGCGTATGTGCTGTTTCATGACAGTTTTTTTCCTGAGGTTGCGGCGGCGCTCGATCAGTTGGCGCTCGAACACGCGCATGACCTTGTAGATTGCGGGTGCGTTACGCGTGAGGCAACGAGCCAGTCTGGTGCGGACTCGGCGCGGGTGTTGTGGGGTGGCTTGCGTTTGATGCGCCACCGCGCTAGCCATTGATTAGGCAGATGTTTAGTACTAATTATCCATTGAACGTGCTTCTAGCCAGATGTACACTAGAGTTGTAAGCGGCTAGGAGATGATTCAATGGAACAAATTTTCAAGAAAATTTTCGCACAATTTATTATGAGCTTGGGAATTTTAGGTTTTGCTTTCTGCCTAGAACAATTTCAACCTTTAATTGCAAGCGCGCAAAGTGGTACGGGAACAATCCGCGTCGCAACGACCGGCGCGGACGCGGCGGGGTGCGGATCTACGGCTTTACCTTGCAGGACACTTCAATACGCGGCTAATCTCGCATCGTCCGGTGATACCATCGAAATCGCGCAAGGCACGTACACCTCAAGCGGTAGTGCGGTGCTTAGTCTGACGACCGGCAAAAGTTTGACCTTTATCGGTGGTTATACGACTTTCAATTGGACTATACCTTCGACAAATGCCGCCCTAACGATGTTAGATGGCGGCAATGCGCGGCACGGCGTTGAGATCATTTCCGCTTCGGCAATTGCGGCAACGTTTCAAAATCTTACGATCCAGAATGGCTATGATAGTTCGCCGATCGTTTTCAGTGATACGCAATACTCCGGCGGTGGTGTGATTTGCTACTCGACCAGTAGTGCGATTCACAGTTTAAGCATGTCAAATGTGATCGTCAAAAACAACAAAGTGCAAGGCATTGGCATTCCGCCGACCTCGGGTGGCGGTGTGTCGCTCTACGCGCGTTGTAACGGTTCGTTCCAAGACGTGACATTTGACGGCAATCAAGCGTTAGCGGGCAATGCAACGGATGGCACGCGCGGCGGCGCAGCGATGGGTGGTGGTTTTTTTGCAACGAATCAAAGTAATGCGACAGCCACGCGCGTAACATTTACCAATAACTTGGCTCAAGCGGGTTCGGGCGGAAGTGGTAGTGGAGCGAGTAACGGGACTAACTACCCAGACGGCTTGGGTGGCGGCGCGGCAATGCAATGGGGCACTTTTACGCTCAGCAATATCACGGCGAGCGGTAATCGTGCGATTGCCGGTAGTGGTACCAGTCATGGTGGGTATGGCGATGGCGGCGCGCTCTTTTTTGAATATGCCACCGCGCAGATTTCAGACAGCAACCTGCATGATAACTTGGCGCAAGGCGGAGCGTCTACGGCGGGTGGGACTGGGGGGGACGGTGATGGTGGCGCAATCATGGCAACCGATTCCTCGGTAACCTTGAATCGGACATACATGATTCATAACGCCAGCCAGGGCGGAAACTCGTCAGGATATAGCGGACGTGCGGGCGGCGGCGCAATGTATTTCACCAAAGCGGCAAGCGGGAATGTAAGTAATGTGACCGGAACGAACTTGGTGATGGCGAATAACTCAAGTCTAGCAGGCTCGGGTGCAAATCCTTGGGGTGGCGGCGGCGCAGTGTTCAGTCAGGACACGGTGCTGACGCTCAATCATGCGACAATTGTGGGCAACACGATTGGTAGTCAAATGCAGGGTTCGGCCATTGTGGTGTTGCATAATTTCAGTGCAAGTACGCTGAATTTGAATTACAGCATTGTGGCTTCGAATCGTTCAAATTCTAACGTGACTTCGGCGATTATATCGCAATACGGTGGCGATAGCGCTTATTTGAATTATACCTTGTTCTATGATTTGGAAGCGACGTGGAGTTCCACCGAAATGAACCCGAAATTGTCCTGTCAATATAACACGGCTTGTGTTAAATCAAACACGAACGAAGTGACGAGCGGCGATCCGGCGTTTGTCAGTCCTGGCTCGCCAAATTATGATTATCACATTCAAAGCACGTCGGCGGCAAAGGATCGCGCGGTCGGTAGCACCACCTCGCTTGATATTGATTCCCAGTCGCGTCCCTATAACGGCACTTCAGATATCGGAGCGGATGAGTATTATCCATCCTTCTTGTTGACGGTGTGGACAGGCAATACGGTGTTGACGGCAAACTGGACGGTGAGTTCAAGCTCCATAGCCGGATTGATCAATCATTTCGAGGTGACCGTCACGTGCGAAGCCGGTGCCAGCGCGCCCGCGCAAATGACGTGTGGGGTGCCACTCAATGTGGGCATGGTGACAAGTCGGCAATTAACGGGTTTGACTAATTTGAAACATTACACTATAACGGTTGTGGCGCGTGATGCAAGCGGGACGGCGTTGCTGACTTCGCCCGCAGTAACCGGCATGCCAGCGCCGCCACAAAATTTATTTCTCCCCCTCACGACCAAGTAACTTTGAATTGGGAGTCAAACCGGCTGTCTGGAAGCATGAGCCACTCAATGCAAAAATGCGCGCTTAATAGGTTGCATTGGCAATGCTTCAAATGACGAGCCGGTTTTTTATTTTTGGTTCGGCGGGCTTGCACATAGCCATCAAAATTTGGTCTGCATGGATCAATGGAAAACCAAGTTGACATGATTTTTTCGGTTGTCATTAACACGATGGATCGCGCCGATTCATTGCGGACTCTATTGCGCGCGCTTGAACACCAATCTTATTCCCAATTTGAAGTTGTCATTGTTGTTGGTCCCACCCATGATCATACCTCGGCTGTGCTGGGGGACTATGCTGGACGGGTGCGGGTGATCCCATGTCCAACTGCAAACCTGAGCCACTCGCGTAACCTGGGTTTGCTCGCCGCGAGTGGCGGCATTGTCGCATTTCTCGATGACGATGCGGTTCCGTCTCGGCGTTGGCTGGAGCAACTCGCGCGGCTATTTCGCGATCCGACGCTCGACGCGGCCGGTGGCACTGTCTATGCTATTCATCCAGAATTTTCACCCATTCAATTTCGCTTGGGCATTTATTCTGCCTTGTCAGCGCAAGTGGATGTGCGCACCTCGCGCGTGGCAGACCTTGTGCCAACCGGGATGGGGCGGCATTGGCTCGCGCGGGTGATGGGTACGAACATGGCGTTTCGGCGTGAAGCGTTATTACGCATCGGCGGCTTTGACGAATTCTATGGTTACATCGCCGAAGAAACAGACGCGATTTTCCGACTTGCCGGAAGCGGCGGCACAATCCAAGCCGTGCAAGAAGCGGTGGTCTATCATATTCCCGCATCCAGTCGCAACCGCCAAATGTTTACCGCAAAAGGCCGCTGGTGGTTGCGTAGTCGTTCGCGGCTTTATTTTGGCATCAAGAATGGACTCGCCTCGGGTGAACCCTTGCGTTCGATTGTTCTACGCACTGGGATGACCCTCGGCGCGCATTGGTGGTGGTACGCGCAATTGAAAAGGCAAGGCGAATTGAGTTGGCGTGAAATGTTTAGCATGAGTGCGCGTGAAATTCCAAGCGGTCTGAGCGGCGTGGCTGGCGGCGTGTTGCGGCGGCGACAATTATTATCAGCTCCAGCAATTGCTTCCGCATCACCTGCGCCGATCCGAAAATTTCTTACACCCGATTCGACGCGGCAAGGCGCGGTTGACCCAGTGAGCGGACGTCAACCCATTGTGTCGTTGCCGGATGCGCCACTCCGAATTTGTTTGTTGAGTAGCGGCTATCCGCCCTTGCACTATGATGGGGTTGGCCGTTTGACCAATTTAATGGCGCGGGGCTTGTTTGAACGCGGACATACAGTGCATGTTCTTTCGCGCGGCGAACGCGCCCAAATTTCGTTTTATGATGGCGCGTATGTCCATCAAATTCCAAATCGTTTGGAACGATATGCGCAATATCGGCGTTTGAATAATTTATACCACGCTCTGAATTATAGCCACACGCTCCATGACGAAATCAAACGATTGATCTTAAATGACGATATTCAGATTGTGGATTCACCCTTGTGGCAGACCGAAGGTCTGGTGACATTGCAAAGCGGGATTGTGCCGGTGGTTACGCGGTTGGTCACTGGATTACGCCAAATTAACGACTTGCATCAGAGTCGCGCAGAAGAACTTGATACCCTCGGCGATCTCGAACAAGTATTTCTCCAGCGGGCGGCGCATCTTTTGCCTAACACTTTGGCGACGCTTACGACACTTGCCAAATTATATGCGCTACCCCATGTTGATCAGCGAAGCACGATTGTGCCGTACGGCGTGATCCCGGTGCCGGAGGATCAGATCGCGCCGTTCGATCTGGCGCGCGCGGCAGATGAGCGGACGGTGTTGTTTGTTGGGCGCTTGGAGAAACGCAAAGGAATTCTTGATCTGTTTCAAGCGATTCCTCTGGTTCTGCAAAAATTTCCGCGCGCAAAATTTATCATTGCCGGGGCGGACAATAGCCACAATGATGGTTTCCGTTATCGCGGCGGGTTGGATTATGCCAGTTATTTTGCGGCGCACTATCCTGACTATGGCGCGCGCGTAAAATTTATGGGCGCGGTCAGCGACCAAGTTTTGCAATCGCTATACCAATCCTGCGATCTGTTTGTTGCGCCGTCGTTGTACGAATCGTTTGGGCTGATTTATCTCGAAGCGATGAACTATGCTAAACCCGTTATCGGTTGTTGCGTTGGCGGCATCCCGGAAGTTGTCGAAGCAGGCGTGACTGGTGTGCTGGTTGAGCCACAGGCGCCCGCCGCATTGGCAGAAGCGATTGTCCAGTTATTGCGCGCGCCGGAAAAATTACGCGAACTGGGTTTGGCGGGACGCGCGCGGCTATTGGCGCATTTCACTTATTTGCGGATGGCGCGTGATTTTGAACGGGTTTATCGCCAGGTCATCGAGGAGCATAAACGATGAACGAGACACTAACGGCGAAGGATATCTTGAATGATATTGAATTTGAACTGTTGCAAGGAGTGATCGCGCAAGGCAAATTGAGTGATGCCGTGCGCGCGGTCAAGCAATTTCAAAATACGGCGCGCGCCGAAACATTCCGTTCTCTCAACACGAATGCGATCCATCGCGATCTGGTGAGTCGTCAATTTCAAATCAACGATATGCTGATTGCCTTGTTGGAAGAAACCGCGTTGACCCTGCAACTGGTGCAACAACCACAACGCGCGCGCGGGGATGTAATGCCGCAGGATCAAGCTATCGTTGAACCCCGTGCGGCAGTGGTTCCGCGTGTGCCGCTGACCGAGACGCGCCTAACGCGCGATCCATTGGTTTCACGCCCACCAGCTGAAATTGAAAATGCGATGCGCTCTGAAGCGATTCAAGTTGAATTGCAGATGAATGCAATCGGTATCCCTCTGCTTAGTGGTGTCCTGATGTGGTTCCGCGCGTTGTGGCATCGGGCGGCGTTGTTCTATGTCCACCTGTTTGCGAATCGGCAAGCTCCCATCAACCGTACCTATGGCGAATGGCTTCTCGATCACGCGCAACGTTTGCAACAGCAACAAGATCAAATTGACGCGCTGAACACGCAGGTCCTAGCGTTGCGCGCGCGGCTAGAACAATCGTAAATGCTTTGAGTTCATTGAGCCGCGAAAACAGGTGAATATGCAACTGGGTGTGGATGCAATTGTGTTGCGCGGTTATGAAGCTGGCACGTTGCGCTATGTAAACCAATTACTGGCTGGTTTGAGCGCGAGTTTGCAACCCACCGCAATTTTTGTGACGCCGGGATCAGTTCCGGTTTTTCCTGGGTTGCGTTATCTGGAGGTCCAACCATCGCGTTGGCTACCCCGCGCGGTGACCCAGCAAATCTACTCGCGCTGGAACCGCGCGGGCCATCTTGATCTATTACATTCCCCCGCGTTCGTGCCACCGCTCCACGCTCCATGTCCTACCGTGATGACCTTGTTCGACCTGACTTTTATGCGTTTTCCTGAAACGATGAAATGGACCGGGCGTTTATGGTGGTGGGCGTTTGGCAGGCGCGGGATCGCGCGCGCGGATCGCGTGATTGCAATCTCGGAAAGCACCAAGCGTGACGCACAAACTTATCTTGGGATTGCCCCGACAAAAATTGCGGTGGTGTATCCTGCCACACACGCTATTTTTCAGCCCGGTGCGGACACCGCGCGCGTGGCGACGCGCTATGGCTTGCCGGACCGCTACATTCTTTATGTTGGCACGCTTGAACGACGCAAGAACCTCGTTATGCTGGTGCGTGCATTTGCGTTGGCACGGAAGCAGGGCGTAGCCCACGCTCTCGTGATTGTTGGACCGCGCGGTTGGTTGGATGACGACATTTTTCGCGCGGTTGAAGAATTGCATTTAACGCGCGTGGTAATTTTTCTTGGTCATGTCCCCGAGGCGGATTTGCCCGGATTGTATGCTAGTGCGGATTTGTTTGCTTATCTTTCCCTCTACGAAGGTTTTGGTTTGCCAGTCTTGGAAGCCATGGCTTGTGGTACGCCGGTGCTCGTTTCCGATACCTCGGCTTTGCCTGAAGTGGTTGGCCAAGCTGGAGTACTTGTGCCGCCTGGGGCAATGGAGCATATAGCGTCCACGATCTGCAAGATACTTGCCGATCAAGAATTGCGTGGTATAATGAAAATGCGCGGCTTGGAGCGCGCAAGTTTTTTTTCTCAAGCCAAATTGATTGCTGAAACACTTGGAGTATATCGCGATGCCATTTCGCACTAGCCATCGATCCGCAGTGAATCTTCGCCAAAATTGGGTGTGGTTGTTTTGACATGCGCATTGGTATAGATGCCACGGCAATGCCGCCCCGCTTGACTGGCGCGGGCAACTACACCGTCAATCTAACCCGCGCGCTTTTGGATGTGGATGCGGTGAACGAGTATGTGGTATTTACGAACCCGCTCTACGCTTCTTTTTTCAAGCCACGTTTGCGGCTGCGTGTGATGGTTCAGCCGCTTGCCTCGCGTGTTTTGCGTATCGTGTGGGAACAAACTATTTTGCCGTTGTTGATGCATCAGCAACGGCTTGATGTTTTTCATTCGCCGCACTATACCATCCCGTTCGCCGCACCCTGCGCCACGGTTGTGACTTTTCACGACATGACATTTTTTCTCTACCCCGAAATGCATACCACCTACAAGAAAGTTTTTTTCAAGCCAATGATTTACATGTCTACGCGGTTGGCGGATGCGATTATCGCCGATTCCGAAACGACCCGGCAAGATACCTTGCGATTGATGGACGCCGCGCCCGATCAAGTGACTGCTGTGCCGCTCGGCGTTTCGACGGATTATGCGCCACTCAACGATGGGGCGATGCGCGCCGATTTGGTTGCCCGTTATCACCTCACACCCCAATTTATTCTTTGCGTCAGTGTCCTTGAACCACGCAAGAATCTCGTGACACTGGTTCGGGCATACAAACAGTTGGTGCTACGCGGAATCCCGCATACGTTGGTCATCACCGGTCGCAAGGGTTGGCAGTACGAGGATCTGTTTCGCACGGTCAAAGAATTAGGTTTGCACGACCGCGTGATTTTTACGGGTTATGTGCCAGAAACCGATCTGGGCTTGCTGTATAGCGCCGCTGATGTGTTTGTTTATCCTTCAATTTACGAGGGATTTGGTTTGCCTGTGCTGGAAGCGATGGCGTGCGGCACGCCTGTCGTGACTTCAAACATCTCGGCGATGCCAGAAATTGTCGGCGATGCCGGGTTGCTGGTTGATCCACGTAATGTAGATGCGCTGGCTGACGCGATTCAGCGGATCGTTACGGATCGCGCTCTGCATACGGCGCTATCGGCGCTGGGTTTGGCGCGGTCGAAATTTTTTTCTTGGGAACGTGTGGCGCGCGAAACGCTCGCGGTGTACGAGCGCGCGGTCCAGACGCGCCGCGGAAAAACCAAGTGATCAATCCGGCCGAGTGCAGAGTTGGTTCCGATTGTGTAGGTCATTTTGGATGTTCAAGCAAATCTCCCGCGCTAATCAGCGCGGGAGATTTTTGTGCGTCATGTTTTCACATTCGCGGCAACCCAATTTCACATTGGTGGTTTTACTTGATGCGCTGGGTCATGGTTTCGGCAATGGCGCGCAACCGATCCAGCGCGTCGTTTTTGAGATGCGTCGCGTCTAATGCGGCAAGCGCAGTGGCGCGAAATTGATTGGCGCGTTGTTGGGTCTCGTCGCGCGCGCCAGCAACATCGAGGAGCGTGAGCGCCGTGGCAATATCCTTGGCGGCAAGTTGCGGTTGCGCGTAAATTTTTTGGAGCGCCGCGCCATGCTGGGGATGTTGCAAACCCAGGATCGCCGGTAAACTTTTCTTTTTCGATACGAGATCGGTCGCCGCTGATTTGCCCGTGATGGACGAATCGCCCCAGATGCCGAGAATATCGTCCGTCATCTGAAACGCCAGCCCGATCTGTTCGCCAAAGCGCGCGAATGCCTCAATTGTTTCTGGATCGTCGCATCCCGCCATTGCGCCGATGCGCGTGGCGGCGGAAATCAGCGCGGCAGTTTTGCCGTGAATCATCTGCATATAATCATTCGCAGTTACATCGAGGCGCGCCTCAAATCCGATATCAAGAAATTGTCCATGACACAACGCGAGCGTGGCGCGATCAAACGTCTCGTTGATCGCCGAACATTTTTCAATGGAATTGCCACATTCGCGCAAGCGCCCCAGCGCAAGCCGTGCCAGGACGAACATGCCATCGCCCGCATTCAAGCCTTGCGCGAGTCCCCACACTCGCCACACCGCCGCGCGTCCGCGCCGTTCATCGCTATTGTCTTCAATGTCGTCGTGGATCAGCGAAAAATTGTGCGCGAGTTCGATCGCCGCCGCCGCGGGTAATGCCATGTGCCAATCGCCGCCTGCCGCTTGACACGCCAGCAAGCACAACAGTGGGCGGATGCGTTTACCGGAATCAGTTTTCGTTGCGGCAAAATGCGCGTCTGTCCAGCCGAGATGATAGCGGAACATGCCATAGTATGCATCAAGCGCCGGATCGGGCGAGGTGATGATGGCTTGCAATTCGGTTTCGAGTGCGGACAAATAATTGTCCATTAAATTTTTTCCAAATGGCGCGTGTTTTTCAGCGCGTCTATATTTTCAACACCGAGTCCAAACATGGTTGTTTTGAGTTCTTCTTCGATGAGTTTGATTCCGTCAATGATGGCTTCCACACCGAGATCGGCGAGTTTGAGCATCGGCGAGGCCAAGCCAACCATGCTCGCGCCGAGCGCGATGCATTTGGCCGCTTCCACGCCGTCGCGAATGCCGCCGCTGGCGATCAACGGCAAACCGGGTGCGCCGCGTTGCGCGCGGACCAAACTTTCCGCCGTTGGGATGCCCCAGTCCCAAAATGCTTCGGCGAGGCGCCGCAGAAACGGTGAGGGCGCGCGGCGCGATTCGACCGCCGCCCAGGAGGTGCCGCCCGCGCCGGCAACGTCAATCGCGGCGACGCCGGCGCTGGCGAGTTGGCGCGCCGTATCTTCCGAAATGCCAAAGCCGACTTCTTTGGCGATGACCGGCACGGGAAGCGCGCGGCAGACGGTTTCGATTTTGCCGAGCAAGCCACTCCAATTAGTATTCCCGCCGGCTTGGACTGCTTCTTGGATGCTATTCAAGTGAAGAATCAGCGCGTCGGCTTGAATCATGTCAACCGCGCGTTGGCAATGCTCCAACGTATAGCGATAATTTAATTGTACCGCGCCCAAGTTGGCAAACAATAAAATGTCCGGCGCATTGCGGCGCACTTGATAGGTGTATGCCAACTCGTCATCTTCCAGCGCGGCGCGTTGTGAACCGAGTCCCATCGCAATGCCGGTGGCTTGCGCGGCAATCGCCAGGCGCTGGTTGATCACCTCGGCGTCTTCCGCGCCACCCGTCATCGATGAGATTAGAATGGGCGCGCGCAATTTCTTATCGCAAAACATGGTTGCCAGCGAAATTTTTTCCAACACGAGATCGGGCAATGCTTGGTGGATAAAGCGATAGTGTTCCAAGCCGTTGGTCGTTTCATGAAACTGCACATCGTCTTTGAGATTGATCCGCAAATGTTCCAGCTTGCGATTTTCGTGTGTGGTGTCATCCGGCATGACGGGGCCTCTATTAAGTATTGAAATGGACGCGCAACTTGTTTTGGGGTGTGGTGTTATATTACGTGAACGCAGGCAGATTATAGCACAGTGAGGGGTTGACGCACAAACGAATTCTGGATATACTCTGTGCCGTCAATGAACTTATCCGACTGCGATTTTATTTCACCGAAGGGGGCTATTCATGGCAAGCGAAGTTTTTGAGCAAGTGAAAGCAATCGTCGTGGACAAACTCGGCGTGGACGAATCCAAAGTGACCTCCGAAGCGCGTTTCCGCGAAGACTTGGAAGCCGATTCGCTCGATCTCGTCGAATTGATTATGGAATTTGAAGAAAAATTCGGCGGCGAGATTTCGGACGAAGAAGCGCAAAAGATTACGAGCGTCGGCGATGCCGTGACGTATCTCGAATCGCACAAGAAATAATTCAACGCACGCAAACGCACTCGTGGAATGGAATGGGGACGCCCGCGCGTTCCCATTTATTTTTGGCATGCAAATCCTCGAAGACGAATTACCTCTCTTTCCGCTGCATACTGTTTTGTTTCCGCACGCGCGGATGCCGTTGCATATCTTTGAGCCGCGTTACCGCGAGATGATCGAGCGTTGTCTGCGCGAAAACCTTGCGTTTGGGATTGTGCGGATCAAGGAAGGGGTTGAGGTTGGCGGGGATGTGACACCATCGGCGGTTGGCACACTCGCGCATATCATCGCGATTGATCGTTTGCCTGATGGCCAGTCGAACATTGTCGTCAAAGGTTTGGCCCGTTTCAAACTCGTTTCCTTTGCCGCAACGCGCGCGTACTTGACCGGGCAGATCCAGGTGTTGCCAGATGAAACGGTCGATCAGACCCGGATTGAATGGTTGCGCGTTGCGGCGGCGCGTTTGTTCGAGACCTATATTCGCGCAGTGCAAGCGATTAGTGAACAGGATGCCAGCGATCCGTCGGCGGAATTGCAATTACCCGATGATGCCACGGTGTTGTCATACTTGATTGCATCCATCTTGCCGATCAATTTGGCGGATAAGCAGAGCTTGCTCGAAATGTCCCAGACTGCCGCGCGTCTGCAATCTGAGATTCCACTGATCCACCGCGAGCAGACCTTGTTGCGGTTGGTTAGCACGCCGAGCGACGCGATTCGCGATCAAGGATCATTCTCGCTGAATTGAGTTTATGTCAGAGCAGACTAGGCCGCCGGTCAGCGGCATTATTCTTGCAGGCGGACAATCCCGCCGTATGGGACGTGACAAGGCGTTGCTCGATTTTGCTGGTGCGCCGTTGCTGGCGCGCGTGATCGCGCGGGTGCAAGCGGTCTGCGCCGAGGTCGTCATCGTGGCAAACCAGGCGGATGCCTACGCGCGCTTTGGTGTCCGTATCATCGGCGATGTGTACCCTGGCAAAGGTTCGCTGGGTGGAATTTATTCCGGTTTGCTCGCCGCGTCTAATCCGTATGCGCTCGTGGTTGCGTGCGATATGCCGTTCCTCAATGAACCCTTGTTGCGCTATTTGATTTCTTTGATCGCGGATGTGGATGTGGTTGTGCCGCGCGCGGCTGATCCATCGAGCAATGCGATGCGGAAGGGCGCGCGCCGCAATGACCATCGCTTGGCGAAAGGGCTGGACTTGCATCCGTTGCACGCGGTCTATGCCAAAACGTGTTTGCCCGCAATGGACGAGCGTTTGCGCGCAGACGATTTGCGGCTGATCAGTTATTTCGATGCGGTGCGCGTGCGGATTGTCGAATCGGCTGAGGTCGATCGCTTTGATCCCCAGTATCTTTCATTTTTCAACGCGAACACGCCGGACGATTATGAATGTGCAAACCAGTGGGTGGGTTAGTGCGTAAATTTCACCGCCGCGGCGGTGAGTAAAAATATAGTGGAGCAATCACAATGATTTCAGTTGAAGAGGCGTTGGCATTTATTTTAAAACATTTTCAACCGCTTGAAACCGAGCGCGTGGGATTGCTTGACGCGTTGGATCGCGTGTTGGCAGAAGATGTTGTGTCTGACGTGAACATTCCGCCGTTCAACAATTCAGCCATGGATGGCTATGCGGTGATCGCGGAGGATGTGGCAATGGCTTCCAGCGCGCATCCGGTTTCCCTGCGCGTGATTGGTGATGTTGCCGCTGGTTATCTCGCGTCACGTGCCGTCGCGCGCGGCACGGCGATGCGAATTATGACGGGTGCGCCCATGCCGGCGGGCGCGGATGCGGTCGTCCGTTTTGAGGAAACCTCGGAAGGTGCGACGGCGCATAACCCTTCATCCGTTGCGCGCGCTGAGGCGCATCAAGCGACGGTGGCTATCCTCCATCGTGTTTTGCGCGGCGATAACGTGCGCGCGGCAGGCGAAGATATTCGCATTGGGGAAATTGTCTTACCCAAAGGCGCAACGGTTCGTCCGGCAGAGATTGGCGTGCTAGCCTCGCTCGGTAGAAAATTGGTCGCCGTACATCGGCGTCCGCGCGTGGCGATTTTAGCGACGGGCGATGAGTTGGTGGCAATTGACGAGCCGGTCATGCCGGGAAAAATTCGCAATTCGAACGAATATGGCAGTGCGGCATCGGTGATCCGCGCAGGCGGCATTCCAATTCAACTAGGCATTGCGCGCGATAACCTGGCTGATCTCACGGCGAAGATTCGCGCGGGGCTGGATGCGAATGTAGATTTGTTTCTCACGAGCGCGGGCGTGTCTGTCGGCGATTATGATATCGTGAAAGATGTGCTGAACGCGGAAGGCGCGATGCAATTTTGGCAAGTCAAAATGAAACCCGGCAAGCCCTTGGCGTTCGGCGTCTTGCGCGGCAACGCTGAACATCCGCGCGCTGTGCCACTGCTCGGCTTGCCCGGCAACCCCGTGAGCGCGATGATCTCGTTCGAAACGTTTGCGCGTCCGGCGATCTTGACGATGCTGGGTAAAACAAAATTTGCGCGACCGACGGTGCGTGCGGTTTTACTTGAGAACGTGGAAAACAATTCCGATCGGCGCAACTTTATCCGCGTGATCGTGGAAAAACGCGCGGGCGGATATACCGCGCGGGTGACCGGCGACCAGGGTTCGGGAATTTTGACTTCGGTCGCGCGGGCGAATGGCTTGCTGGTGATTCCAGAAGACGTTACGCTTGTGCCTGCGGGTGAAAGCATGGATGTGCAAATGATGGATTGGAGCGAGTCGTAGAAAAAAAAGACCCGAAGGATGTTCTGAAATCCTTCGGGTCTTGGTTATCCAGCGATCAACTTGAGGAACTTGCGGCGACCAACGCGGAGAATCGCTTCGTGCGGCGGGATGATTGCGTCGATCTTGTCTATGGTTGAATCGCCCAGTTTAACTCCGCCTTGTTGAATCAAGCGGCGCGCTTCACTGCGCGATGGCGCGAGTTCTGCGGCGATCATCAAGTCAATGATCGACAAGGGTTGCGCCAAAGCAAAGGTTGGCATGTCGGTGGGTAATTCGCGTTGTTGAAATACCTTGATAAACTCGGCTTCCGCGGTTGTCGCGGCATCCGCGCCGTGAAATTGCGTAATCACCTCGCGTCCCAAGCGCATCTTCAGGTCGCGCGGATTGACGCTCCCAGTTTGCATGGCTTGATCGATCTCGCCAAGTTCTGCGTCGGGAATGTCTGTGACGCAACGCATATATTCCACAATCACGTTATCCACCAGCGACATGACCTTGCCGTACATATCGTTCGGCTCGGCTTTGACGTCAATTGTATTGCCAAATGATTTGGACATTTTACGTCCATCCGTCCCAACCAACAAGGGAACCAGGAATACTTCTTGCGGCGTTTTGCCTAAACGCTCTTGCAATTGCCGTCCGGCGAGAATGTTGAATTTTTGATCCATCCCGCCAAACTCGACATCAGCGTCAACCGCAATCGAATCGTACGCTTGCAATAACGGATACATCAATTCCATGATCGAAAGCGAGCGTCCCTCTTTAACGCGCTTGTCGAAGGTTTCGTGTTCCATCATATCCGCGAAAGTAAAGCGCGACGTGAGATTGAACACATCGGCAAGCGAAAATTTACCGAACCATTCGGTCTGCCAGCGAACTTCGGTGCGCGCGCGATCCACGATGGAAAAGAATTGATCCATATACGTCTGCGCGTTGATTTGGACTTGATCGGGTGTGAGCATGACACGCGACTCATCGCGCCCGGAGGGATCGCCCACTTGCGCCGTCCAATTGCCAACGATCAGCACGACCTGGTGTCCCAGTTCTTGGAATTGGCGCAATTTCCGCATCCCCACCGCGTGTCCAATATGCAAGTCGGGCTTGGACGGATCAAACCCCATTTTCAAACGCAGGGGCTTGCCGGAATTGAGGCGTTCGCGCAAACGCGCCTCGCTGATGATTTCGGCGACACCGCGTTTCAAAATGTGATCGATGGAAAGCGTGGGCATACGATTGACTCCGTGTTTGAATTGCGCGCATTATACCACAGCATTGATCTGAATTGAAAATAGTGCGGATTGTTTGACATTCGCTAGGTGTTCGACTAAAATAACGCGCGAAGAGAAGGCGGGCGAGGTTGACTTGGCGGATGTGCCAAGCAAGTTGTTGCAATGCTTGACTTGCCTGCCCAAGTTCGTTGATTGGATTACAAAAACCTTATATTCGAAATCAGGAATCACGATGCCACTTTCATCTGATCAGGTCCGTAAAACTTTTTTGGACTATTTCAAACGGCGCAAACATATGGTTGTGCCAAGCTCCTCGCTCATTCCCGTGGGTGATCCAACGTTGCTCTTTGTCAATGCGGGCATGGTGCAATTCAAAGATATTTTCTTGGGACGCGAGATCCGTGATTACGCGCGCGCGACGACAGCGCAGAAATGTATGCGGGTATCGGGCAAGCATAACGATTTGGAAAATGTCGGACCTTCGCCGCGTCATCACACGTTTTTTGAAATGCTCGGTAATTTTTCGTTTGGCGATTATTTCAAAAAGCAGGCGATTGAATATGCGTGGGATTTGCTGGTCAACCACCTTGAACTCGATCCCGCGCGTTTGTGGTTTACGATCTTTGAAGGCGACGATCAAGTGCCAGCCGACGAAGAAGCGGCGGAATTGTGGGCAAAGGTCGGCGCGCCGTCGGAACGCATTCGCCGTTTTGGACGCAAAGACAATTTTTGGCAAATGGGCGAGACGGGACCGTGTGGACCCTGCTCCGAAATCCATTACTATTTGGGACCGCATCCCAAAGATCCAAAATATAATCGTGCCGAGTACGTCAACGGCAGTGGCGACGAGCAGGTTGAAATCTGGAACCTGGTGTTTATGCAATTCAATCGTTCCCAGGAAGGCGACGCGTTCAAACTCACGCCATTGCCCAAGCCCTCGGTGGATACGGGCTCAGGCATGGAACGCTTGACGATGGCTTTGCAAGGCAAGCCGTCGACGTATGATACCGATCTCTTCAAACCGATTCTTGACCACACGCGCAAACTGCTGGGTCACGATAAAGCGACGATGGAAAAACAGCTGTCGTCCTATCGCGTCATCGCCGATCATGCACGCGCCATTGCGTTTCTCACCGCCGATGGTGTGTTGCCGGGCAACGAGGGACGCAATTACGTCTTGCGTTTGATTTTGCGGCGCGCGGCGCGGCATGGTCAATTGCTGGGGTTTAACGAACCATTCCTAACCCAGGTTTTGCCCACCGTGATCGAAATGATGGGTGAGCAATATCCTGAACTTGAAAAACGCCGCGAGACGATTTTGAAAACGACGTTGCAAGAAGAACAGCGTTTTCAAGCCACACTCAAAACCGGGTCGGCACTGCTCGATGAATTGATTGGCGAACTGAAAGCGAAAAATGCCAAGACAATTCCAGGCGCGGATGCATTCAAATTGCACGATACGTACGGCTTTGCGCTCGAACTCACGCGTGACTTTGCGCGCGATAACGGTATGACGGTGGACGAAGCGGGTTTTCGCAAGGCGATGGACGAACAAGCGGATCGCTCGCGCGCCAAGTCAACTATCGGTATGGCGGATACAAGCGGCGAAGCGGTCTACCGCGCGATCAAAGCCCAAGTTATGCCGAACGGCGTTGTGCATAATCCGTATGGAGGCACCGAAATCGAGACCACGGTCGCGGGGATTTCAAGTAATGGCGTATCGGTGACTCAAGCCAACGTTGGCGATGCGGTTGAAGTGATTTTGCCGGTGACATGCTTTTACGTTGAATCGGGTGGTCAGGTTGCGGACACGGGGCGCATCGTAAAATACGCCGATGTGGCGGATGGGGCCGAAATCGAAGAGGACAATGTGGTGTGGGCGATCCAAGTCTCCGAAGCGCGCAAGCCGGTGGCTGGTTTGATCGTGCACACAGGCAAGGTGAGCAAAGGCTCGCCGCGCGTCGGCGATGCGGCGGTTGCCGAAGTTGATCGCTTGCGCCGTTGGGACATTATGCGGAATCATACTGCGACGCATTTGTTGCATCGCGAACTGCGGTACGTCCTGGGTGAGCATGTTCAGCAGGGCGGCAGTCTCGTTGCACCGGAGCGTTTTCGTTTCGATTTTGCGCATACAGGCATGGTTACCCAAGACGAATTAGATTTGATTGAACAAGCAGTGAATGATTCGATCCTTGCCGATTTCCCAGTTGTGCCAGTCGAAATGGGCTACAAGGAAGCCGTGGCAGGCGGCGCGATGGCGCTCTTTACCGAAAAGTACGGCGACCATGTGCGTGTCGTCAAGGTTGGCAACCCCGAAGCACCGTTCAGCCAAGAGTTGTGCGGTGGCACGCACGTGCAACGCACCAGCCAGATCGGCTCATTTCATATCGTTTCGGAGTCGTCTGTCGGTGCGGGGTTGCGGCGGATTGAAGCGGTCACGGGACACGGCGTAACCAAACTCTTGCAGGAAGAACTGGGCCGCTTGGAACGAACCGCCGCGTATTTGCGCGTTGCGCCGAATCAAGTAGATCATCAAGTTTTGGAATTGATGAGCGAGCGCGACGCACAGCAAAAAGAGATTGAACGCTTGCGGCGCGAACTGGCACTGCGCGATGTCGCGAAACTGCTGGACCGCAAACAAATTGTGGATGGCGTTGCGATTCTTGCGACGCAAGTACAGGTGGCGAACGCGGATATGTTGCGCGAAATGGGCGACTGGCTGAAAGACCAGCTGGGCTCTGGTGTCGTCGTGCTTGGCGCGGCGATTGAGAACAAACCCAGTATCGTGGTGATGGTGACCCAAGACCTTGTCGCGCAAGGTTATGATGCCGTGAACCTGATCCGCCCAGTCGCGCGAATTGTTGGCGGCGGCGGCGGCGGGCGACCCGCGCTTGCGCAAGCAGGCGGCAAGGATGCCAGTCGCTTGGATGAAGCGATGGCGCTCGCGCCGAGTTTGATCGCCAAAAAATAACGCGGCGCGTTCCAGCGTGCAAAACAGGACGCGGTTGAATGCGGACAAACGCGGAAAAATAAATCTGATCCGTGTCGAGTTCGATTCACCCGCGTCCTAATTATATTCTTGCTGTTTGATGCGATGCTTTGCTTATGCAACAAATTATTCAACTTGAGGTAGACGTTGATCTCGCGGCAATTCGCGCGCGGATTGAGGTGGCTGAGTTTAGCCACGTGGTGTTGGTGGTGCCGCGTGACTGCGTTGTTTTGCAAAACGTGTCGGGGATGCAATTGCTCCGTCGTGCCGCGGACGACCTTGGCGCGCAAATCGCGCTTGTCGCGCATGACGAAGCCGTGCGGGATAGCGCGGATGAATTTGGTATCCCCACTTTCGGATCGATTGCGCAAGCGCAACGCGCGCGCTGGAAAATGAAACCACCGTTGCACAGAACAGGGTTGCGGGTGGCGGCATCGGTCGAGCGCAAGCCCTTTGCGCTCACCCCCGATCTCATCCATGAATGGCGTGGCGCGCTGGTTGCAATCGTCTTGGTCTTGCTCGGTTTGGGCGTTGCCGCGTTTTTTCTTGTGCCAACCGCGCAGGTGCACCTCATCCCCGCTTCGCTCGCGCTCACGGCGACGACCGACATTATGATTGACTCGTCGATTCCCCAGGTCAACGCCGAGACGCGCTCGATTCCGGCGCGCCGCCTGAATCACGAAATCAGCGGCACGTTGCAATTAAAGACGACGACGACAAAAACCATTCCGGATGCGCGTTCGACCGGTGCTGTGACTTTTACGAATTTGCGCGCCGAAGAAACGGTACTGCCACCGGGTACAATTGTCAAGACGAGCGCGGGCATCCCGATTCGCTTTACAACCTTGACGACCGTTACGATTCCGGCGGGCATTAACAGCCGCGTGGATGCGCCGATTCAAGCGGTTGACCCAGGTCCGAGCGGTAATGTCAAAGAATTGGCGATCAATACCATGGAGGGTTCGGCAAGCCTGGGCGCGCGCGTGATCAATTTAAAGGCGACAGTCAGCGGGAATGTGCGCGTCGTCAAAGTGGTGACGGCGGACGACAAGAAAAAATTGGAAGATCAACTCACCAAACAATTACAACTTCAAGCCCCTGCAATTTTGGGCGCACTGCTCAAGCCAACCGAAATGGTTCCGCCGGATTCGATCCAGGTTGAGGTGCAAGACAAACAATTTGATCACGGCGTAGATGAACCAGCGGATGTCTTGAATCTCAAGATCACGGCGAACGCGTTTGGCTTGGCGGCAGACCAGGACGATCTCAATGCGCTTTTGAGTACGCTCTTGCAAAAGCAAATGCAATCCGGCTATCAAATGTTACCGAACGGCATCAAGGTTGAGACGTTGCCCGGCGGCAAGTTTCAGGGCATTCCCTTGCGCCAACCAATTCGAGCGACTGGGTATACGACTCCGCAACTTGATGCCGCTAAAGTTGCGCGCGCGTTGCAAGGCAAATCGGTGGACGAAGCGCGAGCATACCTGGCAAGCCAGATCAGTCTTGCGCAACCTGCCGAGATTCGGGTCACGCCGCCGGGTTGGTTCCGGATGCCCTGGCTAAGTTTTCGCATCGCCGTTTTTATCGAGCCGCAGGTTGTTGGGAAATGAGATACCTGGGTTTGGATGTCGGCGCGCGGCGCGTGGGTATTGCGTTCGGCGAAACTGAATTGCGGATGGCAACGCCGGTGGAG